>JAQVWS010000093.1:0-7686 GCA_028709585.1 Syntrophomonas sp.
AAGAGATGTTGAGCTATTACGTTGAACACCGTCAGGAAGTAGTAACCAGAAGAACCATATATGATCTAAACTTGGCAAATAAACGCAAGCATATCTTAGAAGGATTGCTTATTGCCCTGGATAATATTGATGAAATAGTAAAGCTGATCAGAAGCTCTAAAGACCGTGAAACAGCTCGCAACAGTCTTATACAAAGATTTGGACTAACCGAGATACAAGCCAACGCGATTTTGGATATGAGATTGGCTCAATTGACCGGTCTGGAGAGATCCAAACTGGAGGGAGAGTTCCAGGAACTATTATTAAAAATAGCCGACTATGAAGATATTTTGGCTCACCCGGAAAGGGTACTGACTATTATAAAAGAAGATCTGGATGATATTAAAGCCCGGTACGGTGATAAAAGAAGAACAGAGATAAGTGCCGACAATAACGACTTTGACATTGAGGATTTTATTGAAGACCATGAAGTGGTTATAACCCTTAGTCACCGGGGTTATATCAAAAGACAACCCCTGGACACCTATAAAACTCAAAAAAGAGGCGGTAAAGGGGTAAGTTCTATTAGTACCCGCGCTGAAGATTTTGCCAGTGAAATTCTGGTTACGGGGGTATTGAACAATATTATTTTCTTTACCAATCAAGGACGGGCATTTATATCTAAAGCTTATCAAATACCGGAGTCCTCTCGTCAGGCCAAAGGACAGGCATTAATAAACTTCCTGGAACTTCGTGCGGAAGAAAAGGTAACTACAATCGTAACCGCCCGTGCCTTTGATGATACCAGACAATTAATAATGGCTACCAAAAAAGGGGTTGTAAAAAAAGTAGCCATTTCCGCCTTTGAGAATATCAGAAGAACGGGGATAATCGCCATTAACCTGGGTGAAGAAGATGAACTGGTGGGAGTAATAAGGGTTGATGGTCTAGATAAAGTGATTATGATTACTTCATTGGGACAATCAATAATGTTTGATGAAGGTCAGGTCAGGTCTATGGGCAGAACTGCCGCCGGGGTCAGGGGAATAAGGCTATCCCCCCATGATTTTGTGGTCGGGATTGATAAATATCGACAGGACGCGGAAGCAGTACTGGTAACCGAGAAGGGGTATGGAAAAAGAACCAAACTAACCGAATTTAAACTTCAGAATCGGGGCGGTAAAGGAATTAAAACCATGACCATAAAGAAAAAAAACGGTCCGGTAGTGGGATTTAAAGCGGTTAATAAAGGCGAAGAAATAGTAATCCTGACCACCGAGGGACAGATTATAAGGTTGGAAATAGAAGATATTTCTACGCAAAAGAGGTATTCACGCGGAGTATTGGTAATGAGGACATCAGAAGAAGACAAGGTAGCAGCGGTAGCGAGATTCAAAATTGATAAAGAAGAATAGGCCAAACACAAATATTGGTTAAGATTAGTAAATGAACCCCGATTAATTATTAGGAGGGAAAATAGTAATGGGAGAAACAGGCACATATAAAGTAAAAGCAGGGCTGGCGCAAATGCTTAAAGGCGGGGTTATCATGGATGTAACCACCCCTGAACAAGCCAAGATAGCAGAAGAAGCGGGAGCCTGTGCAGTTATGGCTTTAGAAAGAGTGCCAGCCGATATCCGTGCCGCTGGGGGTATTGCCCGTATGGCTGATCCAACCATAATTATAAAGATTATGGAAGCGGTGACTATTCCGGTGATGGCCAAATGCCGGATAGGACATTTTGTTGAAGCGCAGATTCTGGAGTCACTGGGGGTTGATTATATTGATGAAAGTGAAGTGCTTAGCCCCGCTGATGACAAATATCATGTAAATAAAAAAGAATTTAAAGTTCCCTTCGTTTGCGGAGCTCGAAATCTGGGCGAAGCCCTCCGGCGTATTGGCGAAGGAGCAGCAATGATTCGCACTAAAGGGGAGCCGGGCACCGGGAACGTAATTGAAGCCGTGCGGCATATACGCCAGGTAAATGATGAAATTCGTTGGATTAGTAATTTACCGGCGGAGGAACTAATGAATGCGGCTAAAGAGATCCAGGCTCCGTATGAACTGGTATTAGAGGTAGTGCGTTTAAAGGCGCTGCCGGTAGTTAACTTTGCTGCCGGCGGCATTGCTACTCCGGCTGACGCAGCTTTAATGATGCAGCTAGGTTGTGATGGAATATTTGTAGGCTCGGGCATATTTAAATCTGGCGATCCGGCGCAAAGAGCGAAAGCTATTGTTGCTGCCACTACCTATTATAAAGACCCGGCAGTTATTGCTGAAGTATCTCGTGATTTGGGAGAGGCAATGGTAGGAATCAACATTGATACTATTAAACCCGAAGACAGGATGCAGGATCGTGGCTGGTAAAAAAATAGGCATACTAGCTTTACAGGGAGCATTTATAGAACATGAGGATTGTCTGCGCAAGTGCGGGGCAAACCCGCAACAGATAAGGTCCGTGCAGGAAATGGATCAGATCGAGGGTCTGATTATTCCCGGCGGCGAAAGCACTACTATCGGCAAGCTTATGCATAAATATAGATTAGAGGATAAAATCAAAGAGAAGCATGCCGAGGGAATGCCCATATGGGGAACTTGCGCGGGGATGATTCTGTTAGCTAAAGAAATAGCTGATATGGAACAGGTACATCTTGACCTTATGGACATCAGCGTTAGAAGAAACGCCTTTGGCCGCCAAGTGGAGAGCTTTGTAACGGAGCTTGAAGTAGAAGGTATTGGAAGGAGTCAAGGCGTATTTATAAGAGCGCCATATGTAGATAAAGTGTGGGGAGAGGCTAGAGTATTGGCTTATTATCGGGATTATATAGTAATGGTACAGGAAGGTCATCTTCTAGCTACCGCTTTTCATCCAGAATTAACTGACGATTTAAGTATACATAGTTATTTTCTTGAAATGATATAATACTATATTGCAAATGCTAGTATTGTATAATATAATTTACCACAAGCCTTAATTTGATACAGATCGATGAAGGGGACTAGTAAGAACTTATGTCTATTTAAGAGAGCTGGTGGATGGTGCGAACCAGTATAGCAGGGTTTTGAATCCACCCTGGAGGATGGCTGGAAAAAGCAGTCACGGTGGTTCCGTTATAGCTTACAAGGGGGCGTATATGCGTCAACAAGGGTGGCACCGCGGGAAATACCTCTCGTCCCTAGCCGGGACGGGGGTTTTTTTATATTTAAAGGAGGGTTAGCTACGATGAAAAGTGATCAGTATCTCTTATTACCAGGCCCGACTCCGATACCTCACCGTGTATTGCGGGCAATGGATCGACCCATGATAAATCACAGGGGACCTGAATTTAAAAGTATTTTTGAAGAAGTTATTGATGGCGTAAAAAAAATCTATCGAACCAAAGAATATGTGCAAATTTATCCCTCTTCCGGTTCAGGAGGAATGGAAGCTGCAGTGGCGAACTTTATATCTCCCGGGGATAAGGTTTTATCAATTTCTGCTGGCGTTTTCGGGGATCGCTTCGCCCAAATTGCATCCCGCTTCGGAGCACAGGTTGAGAAAATGGACTTTACCTGGGGAACCGCAGTGGATCCGCAAAAGGTAAAAGACCGTATAGAGCAGGATAAAAACGGGGAAATTAAAGCGGTACTGATTACGCACAATGAGACATCCACCGGAGCCTTTAATGATATAAAGAATGTTCGTAAGGCGATGGGAGATCATCCGGCATTATTTATCGTTGATGCGGTAAGCGGACTGGCTACCATTGATTTGAGAATGGATGAATGGAATCTGGATGTGGCTGTCAGTTGCTCGCAGAAAGCCTTTATGGTTCCGCCAGGATTGAGCTTCATGGCATTTAATGAGAAAGCCCTAAAAGTACAGCAACAGAACCGTAACCACAAGTTTTATTGGGACGTTGCCTTGGGCTTGCAATATATGGAAAAAGGCCAAACGCCATTTACTCCACCAGTAGCGTTATATTTTGGATTGCAGGAAGCCTTGAGAATGATGCTGGAAGAGGGACTTGACAACATACTGGTTAGACATGCCAACTACCGTGATATGGTGAGGACCAGCATAAAAGCCATGGGGCTTGAGTTATTTACCGCCGATGACGTTGCTTCCAGCGCGGTTACAGCGGTTCGGGTTCCAGAAGAAATTGGAGCTAATCGGATACGCAAGTGTATGCTGGATGAGTTTAATATCGTTCTGGCAGGTGGACAGCAAAGGCTGGACAATCAAATCTTTAGATTAGGACACCTGGGCTATATAAAGGAATTAGACCTGTTAGCAGTAATAGCTGCACTGGAGATAACGCTATCCCAACTTGGACACAGCTTAGAAATGGGAAGTGGCGTTAAAAAGGCGCAGGAAAGGATACTTGCGAAGAAGGGTCTCAGTTAGAAAGGGGAATAACCTGTGGAAAGGAAAAAAGTAATTGTAACTGAAAGTATAGCCGAAGAAGGATTGGCTTTACTTAGAGAAGAACTGGAAGTGGATTTTCGGGATGGAATTTCCCGCGCTGAATTGCTGGATATTATTGATCAATATGACGCCTTAATCGTCAGAAGCGTTACCAAGGTAAATGAAGAACTGGTAAAACGGGCCACCAAGCTCAAGGTAGTTGGTCGCGCCGGAAACGGGATAGACAACATAGAGGTAGATGCGTGTACTCGCCTTGGAATTGTGGTAGCTAACACTCCTGACAGTAATACCATTTCGGCTGCCGAACAGACAATTTGCCTTCTACTAGCATCAGCCAGGAATACGGCCTGGGCCAACGATGTTCTTAAGGGTGGAACCTGGGATCGTTCTTTCTTCAGCGGAAGTGAGTTGTACGGAAAAACCGTAGGGATTATCGGCTTGGGGAGAATTGGGTCAATGGTTGCTACCAGGTTAAAATCCTTTAACATGAAAGTAATTGCCTATGATCCCTATATTTCCGAGGAGCGTTTTGAAAGGTTCGGAGCGGAGAGAAGATCCAGCCTGGAAGAATTAGTTCGGGAGTCAGATATTATTTCGGTTCATACCCCTCGAAACGAAGAAACTATGCACATGCTGGATGAGAAAATGTTGAGCATGGCCAAAAAAGGAGTTCGCATAGTAAATTGCGCCCGGGGCGGAATTGTAAAAGAAACAGCGCTGTTGCAGGGCCTGGAAAACGGTAATATAGCCAGTGTGGGATTAGATGTATATGAGAAGGAGCCGGCTATAAATAATCCCCTTTTCCAGTTTAAAAATACGGTATGTACGCCCCATTTAGGAGCGGATACTTTTGAAGCTCAGAAGCGGGTGGGCGAAAATATTGCCGAACAAGTGATAACAGCACTTAAGGGTGGAATTGTCCCCAACGTAGTTAACCTGCCCACTTTGTTGGGTGAAGAACTAAATTATCTGCGGCCATATATTACGCTGGCAGAAAAAATGGGCAACATCTACTACCAGATAGCGAAAACATCAGTCAGTCGCGTAGAAATAACCTATAGTGGCCCCATAAGCATTAATGAAACAGAAATGCTGACCATTGGCTTCTTAAAAGGGCTGCTGGAACCAGTAGTGTGTGAAAAGGTCAATTACGTTAATGCTCGCTTGATGGCAGAAGAACGGGGAATCAAGCTCTTTGAAACCAAAGAGGATCAGAGTCCCAAGCGGTACAAGAATCTTATTTCAGTTAAAATATTCAATCATGATCAGCAGATGGAGCTGGCAGGAACTTTGTCCAGAGCCAGAGATCCCTTGCTGGTTGAAATAAATGGCCTGGAAACCGAAACAAACCTGGAGGGCTATGTGCTAATTGTTGAAAACGAAGATCGCCCCAGAGTTATAGGTCCGGTTGCGACTGCCCTGGGAGATAAAGGGGTTAATATTGCCGGAATGAAGGTTGCCAGGCGCAACAAAGGCGATAAAGCCATGATGCTCATTAATGTTGACAACAAGGTTGAGGAAGAGATTCTGGATAGATTAACCAAATTGGACGGAGTACTAGGCCGCCCCAAGTTAATACATCTTTAAAGTTCGAGGGGAGGGTCATCAAATGTTGGACGCCAAGCTCATTAGAGCTAATCCGCAAGTGGTGGAAACCGCTTTACGGAATAGAAACCTGCCGGGAGCGCTGGATAATTTTTTGGAACTGGAAAAACAAAGACGCAGTTTGCTGGCGCAAGTGGAAGAAATCAAAAAATTTCGCAATCAGAGCTCTCAGGAAGTAGGTAAATTAAAAAAGCAAGGTCTGGAGCCGGAGGAATTAATGGAGAAAGTCCGGCAGGCAGGTCAGGAAATTAAAGAACTGGATGAACAGGTGAATGTTATTGAGGCGGAGATAAACAAGATACTCCTTAATATTCCCAACATACCCCATGATTCGGTGCCGATTGGCATAGATGATACCAGCAACCTGGAAATAAGGCGCTGGGGAGAACCGAGGAAATTTGATTTTGAGCCGTTGGCTCATTGGGATATTGGCCCTAACCTGGATATTTTGGATTTTGAAAGAGCAGCCAAGCTGTCCGGAGCGCGTTTTGCAGTGTATAAGAGCGGGGGGGCACGTTTGGAAAGGGCAGTGGTGAATTTTTTCCTGGACACCCATACTGGATGTCACGGCTATAAAGAAATATTTCCACCATTTATGGTAACTGCCGATTGTATGCGGGGAACTGGTCAGCTTCCCAAGTTTGCGGAGGATATGTTTAAAATTGAGGGCCGCGATATGTATATGGTGCCTACGGCCGAAGTACCGCTGACTAATCTTTATCGCGAAGAGATCCTGGAAGAAAAAGACCTGCCACTGTATATGACCGCATATACTGCATGCTTTAGAGCGGAAGCAGGTTCCCACGGTCGAGATACCCGCGGGATTATCCGTCAGCATCAGTTTAATAAAGTAGAACTGGTTAAGATCACTTCAGCTGAGACTTCTTACGAAGAGCTGGAGAAGCTCACCGGTGACGCAGAACGAGTTCTGCAGTTATTGGGGCTACCTTATCGGGTAGTGCTGCTTAGTTCCGGAGACATGGGATTTTCATCCGCCAAAACATATGACCTGGAAGTATGGATGCCCGGTTACAATGATTACAAAGAGATATCATCCTGCTCCAACTGTGAAGATTTTCAGGCCCGACGGGCTAATATTCGTTACCGTCCGGCATCGAAAGAGAAAATTCGCTATGCCCACACCCTTAACGGCTCAGGAGTAGCAGCGGGCAGAACGGTTGCGGCCATACTGGAAAATTATCAACAGGCTGACGGATCGGTATTAATACCTGAGGTTTTAAAGCCCTATATGGGCGGCCTGGAGCGGATAGAAAAGTAAATTCAGACCGCCTTGATTTATTGACAAAAAACCTGCGGCTGTGCTATACTTTCATTTGCATTGAGAGAATCCGTGCTACTGCGCGGAGGGGTGTCCGAGCGGTTGAAGGAGGCGGTCTTGAAAACCGTTGAACCTTTGCGGGTTCCGTGGGTTCGAATCCCACCTCCTCCGCCATTGTAAAATATTAGAAATTTTTAGAATTACCTGAGGTGGTGGGTGAGAACCCACGAAGTTCCGACGGCCAGGATGGCCTAGTATCGCGGGCGCCGTGATGGCGCAGGAGCGATGGAATCCCACCTCCTCCGCCATTGTAAAATATTAGAAATTTTTAGAATTACCTGAGGTGGTGGGTGAGAACCCACGAAGTTCCGACGGCCAGGATGGCCTAGTATCGCGGGCGCCGTGATGGCGCAGG
>JAQVWS010000093.1:7786-9145 GCA_028709585.1 Syntrophomonas sp.
AGCGATGGAATCCCACCTCTAATTAAGTAAATTAAATTAGGTTTATATTGCGGAGAGATGGCCGAGTTGGCTGAAGGCGCTCGCCTGCTAAGCGAGTATACGGCTAATACCTGTATCGAGGGTTCGAATCCCTCTCTCTCCGCCATATTAATAAAGCTCTGTGCGCCCTTAGCTCAGCTGGATAGAGTAACAGGCTACGAACCTGGAGGTCGGGGGTTCGAATCCCTCAGGGCGCGCCATTTAAGTTAATAAAAAATATCATTAAGGGAAAACATAGGTTTTCCCATTTTAATAATATGCGCCCGTAGCTCAGCAGGATAGAGCAACGGTTTCCTAAACCGTAGGCCGGGGGTTCGAATCCCTTCGGGCGCACCATTTGGCGGTGATTCCCGGTTATGAATCATGAGTATTATATGCAAATAGCTCTGCAGCAGGCTCGAGAAGCATGCGCTAAAGGGGAGATACCTGTTGGTGCGGTTGCAGTATATCAAGGTGAAATTATTGCAGCAGCGCATAATGAAAAAGAACAGCGCCAAGATGCTACCGCCCATGCGGAAATACTGGCAATGCAGAGAGCGGCCGCGCACTTAAAGCAGTGGCGGCTTGATGAAGTAACCTTGTATTGCACCATGGAACCATGTCCGATGTGTGCCGGAGCCATGATTAACAATCGACTGAAAAGGCTGGTTTACGGCTGCCGGGACGACAAAGCCGGATCCGCCGGATCAGTAATAGATCTGGTAAGGTATCCGGGATTAAATCATCAGATACTGGTTCAAGAAGGAGTATTAGGACAAGAAAGCGCAGATCTTTTAACTTCATTCTTTACGAACTTAAGGAGAGATGGCCGAGTTGGTCGAAGGCGCTCGACTCGAAATCGAGTAGGCGGCTAATCCCCGCCTCTAGGGTTCGAATCCCTATCTCTCCGCCAAAATTACACATTATGGTGCATAATTTCTAGGCTTTTAACCGTTCTTACGAGACGGCTTTTTATATATTATCAGCTAATAATTTTATTTTTTAAAGGAGAGTATATGAAGATGGGTATTGGTCAGTCATTCAAAGCTAATTTTCTGGGAAATGCTCCTAATTGGTACAAAGCAACCATTTTAGCTTTTCTGGTATTGAATCCAATTTTAATGGTTACCGTTGGTAACTACATTACCGGGTGGGTTTTGATAGCCGAATTTATCTTTACCCTGGCCATGGCGCTGAAATGTTATCCCCTTCCAGCTGGCGGAATATTGGCAATCGAAGCCGTTGTAATGGGCCTTACTCAGCCTCAGTCAGTCTATCACGAAGTGGAACTGAACCTGCCGGTTATTTTATTGTTGATGTTCATGGTGGCCGGGATCTATT
>JAQVWS010000006.1 GCA_028709585.1 Syntrophomonas sp.
TCAATCATTTCCATATTGTTTATTTTAAAATTCCGGACATCTTTGCCTAATAATATATTTGCTTTCTTTTGGAACAACCATAGACAGGGGGCATCATCAACAATAATCTCTTCCGCCCGCTTGAGAAGTTTTAGCCTGGCTTTTTCATCCTGGTATTCCGCACGGGACGCGTCTAATAATTGATCTACCTGAGGGTTGCGATAGCCGGTCAGATTACTGCTGCCGGCCGCAGTACTGCTGAACAAGGTGTAGAGGAAATTATCCGCATCAGGGTAGTCCGCTTGCCATCCCAAACGAAAGAAACTGAGCTGTTTATAACTTAGCTGTCTGGTGAAATAATCCCAATCACAATCCTGAATACGCACCGTAATTCCCAGCAATGCCAATTGCCGGGCAACCTCCTGGGCTATTTGGTTATGTCCGGGATCTCGATTATATGTAAGGGTCAATACGTTTAGCCCTCTTCCCTTGGGGTAGCCGGCCTCAGTAAGAAGCTGGGCCGCTTTTTCGGGATCATAAGTATAGCCGCGCATTTGCTCATTATATGCTGCCGAGCCTATGGGGATAGCGCCCCTGGCTGGCAGGTAAGCACCGCCTAGCAGGTTATTGATAATAGATTCCCGGTCAATAGCATAATTCAATGCGCGGCGCAGGAGATAATTATTAGCATAAGGATCGCGGCTAAGATTAAAACCCAACCAGTATACCTCCATTACCGGCTGGCTTATAAAAAGATCCTTATATTCAGGATTATCTTTAATAGGTGGCAGTTCTTGGAGAAGGAAGCTCTCCAAATAATCAACTTTACCTTCTTTATATGCGGCCAGGGCTTCGCTTTCATCTTTATAAGATAGTACTTTTAACGCAGTGAGATGAGGCTTGCCGCGGTGGTATGCTTCATTTCTAATCAAGATCAGATCTTCCGAGTTAATTTCCTGGGGTATAAATGGCCCGGTACCACAGGCTATGGCGTCTTTAGGCCGGTCAGATACCCAAAAGTTAGGGCTGGTAAGTGAATGGATAAAAGCCGCATCTGGCTTTGTCAATCCAATCTTCAGCGTATACTTATCAATAGCCTGGATGCCGGATATCTCCATGCTCTTTCCCTGGATGCGTTCAGCAACACCTTGGATAGGCATAAACATACTGATATTGGACCATTCCTGGTCTTTAGAAAAGCTATCCTCCCAGGAAGATTTCACGTCCGAGGCTAGCAATTCTTTGCCGTTGCTGAACATAATCCCATCCTTCAGATTAATTACTATCGTTTTGCCCTCATCAGCATAACTCCAGTTCTTAGCCAGCAAAGGCTTTACTTCATGCTTTTGGTCATCATAATAAAATAATCCTTCATATATAGCACTAGTAATCAGTTGTTGAGCTCGGCTTTTAAGCGGAGACGGGTCCAAACTGTCTATAGGGCCAATAACTGCCATCTGCAGAGGTCGTCCATTCATATTGATTGAAAATATTGCTTTCTGCAGATAAAACCCAGACCATATGAAAATCAAAGTTCCAGCTATCAAGCCTAATAAAACTATTAAACGTGACTTGGGGACAAAACCAAAGCGCTTGCCCAGGGTATTGCAGCCTCTTCGCCTGGAGCTAAACCGCAATGTGAACACCTCCTCAATCCCGGATTAATCTTGGCTATTATATATGCGGAAGGCTGTCCCGTTATTCTTATTTTCTTGTTTTGAGGCTGTTGATCTTCATGAGGGAGCAGTAATTTCTATGTTTGAGGATGTTAAAAAAAAATAACCGGTTTCCCGGTTACTCAATCGACTTGCTGGCGAAGCTATCTCTACTTGACTCGATCATATATGGCTTTATATGCTTCGTAGTTTTGCATTACGTTTTTAACATATTGCCTTGTTTCTGCAAAAGGTATTGATCCCAAATTATCAGGGTTGCCGTCCCACTGGCCTTCATGAATCCATTGCTTCACCTTGCCTCGGCCAGCGTTATATGAAGCAACCATTAACGGAAGGTTACCTTTAAATTCATCGCTTAGATTTCTAAGATACCAGCAGCCAAATCGGATATTAACCTCTGGCTTGTGCAGATCATCATTTTTAAATCCCTGTACCTTTATCTGTCCTGCAATCCATTGAGCGGTATCGGGCATGATTTGCATAAGACCTTTGGCGCCTACCGGAGATTCTGCCGCAGTTTGATATTTACTTTCAGCGCGGATGATGGCGAAGACCAGATACGGATCTACGTTATATTCCTGGGCGGCGGAAAAAACTATATCACTGTGAGGCAAAGGATAGAAAATCATAATCCATTTGGGGAAAGAAATAACAATTACTAGAAACAAAAATATTATTGACCATAAAAACATGGGAATTTTATTTTTAGCCTTTCGTGTCAAAAAGATGACCTCCATAAGAGCATTTGGTTAATTTATATAAAAAAAATTTACAAAATACTATTGTAGTTTTTGGTAACAGCATGAATCGTGTCGTCAATGCTGTTGGTGTTATTTATAATCACATCTGCCCGTTCGGCCTTTTCATCCAAAGACATCTGGGAGTCAATCCTTCTCAAAGCCTCTTGCCGGGTAAATCCATCGCGCTTTATTAACCGGTTGAGCTGGGTTTCGCGATCAACCCAGACTACCCATACCTGATCAGACTTTTTATCCATATTGGTTTCATATAGTAATGGAACATCTAAAAAAATAACAGCCTCAGGGTGACTAGACCGTATTTGCTTGATTTGTTGCCGCATGCTCTGGCCAATCAGCGGATGAGTAATATCGTTGAGCATCTGGAGCTTTTGATGGTCAGAAAAAACAATAGACCCTAGATGCAAACGATTAATAGTCATATCAGGGTTTAAAATTTCTGGCCCGAAGGTTTGGACAATGGCTTTCCATGCAGACTGATAAGGTTCCATGAGGCGATGACCTGTCTTATCAGCATCAATAACCCAAGCCCCCAGATCGGTCAGGATTTTGGCGACTGTGCTCTTCCCGCTGGCAATTCCGCCGGTTAAACCAATAATTTTCATTTAAATCACCACATTATATAAACTCATATATTCCTAAAAATATAAAAATTAAGCCGGTTAAAAGCGAAGCAAAATGTTGCCAGCTTTCATTTTTTACCCTTTGCCCTATAATCAGACCGCTCTTGACTAATAAGAATTTTAGCACACCCACGCTTAAAGCAGTGAAAAAAATATTATATCCAGCCATAGCAATACCTATCCCTGCCCCCAGAGCATCCATAGCCAGAGCCAGGCCTAAAAAAAATGCTTCCTGGGTACCAATTTCACCTGATTGATCAAAATCAGCCGCTGATGGTTCCTTAAGGATTTGAATTATTATACCCAGTGGTTTTACCTTGATTGAAACCAGCGGGTCTACCTCATTGTTCTCAATCATGCCCAGCTTCTGGCGCAGGGATTGCAGCAAAAAGAAAAAGCCTATAAATATTATCGTGATTGCTCCTAAACGCGAGGCTGCTATCGGGCTGAAAAAGCTGGTCAGCCCCTTGCCTAAAAGCATAGCTACGGTCACGGCCGCTGCTGACGCCAAACATATAAGCAGCAATGATAAAAAGGGCAGTTTAATTTTTCTGATCCCATAGCTTATCCCAACCATGAACCCATCAGCACTAACTGCCAATGCAAACAACAAGACCGCTAACAGCTCCAAAACAGCCACTCCTATCATATATTAGGTATATAGCTACTATATGAATAATGATAGAAAGTGTGCAGCTAACGAGGCGTGTTGATGTTTCGGGCTATTTCTGGCAGTGCTCGCAGAAATGGCTGCTTCTGCCGCCAATCTGTTCCTTCTTTATAACCGTTCCACATACACAGCAGCATTGCTTGTCTTTTCCGTATACCTGCAAAGATTTTTGAAAGTTTCCGCTCTGATTAAAGCCATCCCGGAAATCTCGGAAGGTGGTACCTCTTGCTTCAATACTTTTCTTTAAGACTTTGACAATAGCACGATGCAGCCGCTTTATTTCTGCAGCGGTAAGGGAACCGGCCGGCCGGTCACCTCTGATTCCGGCAGCAAAAAGGGATTCATCTGCGTAAATATTACCAATGCCTGATATTAATTGCTGGTTCAGTAAAAGGGTCTTAATAGCGACTTTGCGATTTTGGGAAATCTTAGTCAGGTAACCGGAATTAAACTGAGATGAAAGGGGTTCCACTCCCATAAGCGCAAAAATCTTTTTCGTATCATGACATAGCCATATTCCCCCAAAACGGCGAGGGTCCTGATACAACAACTTAAAGCTGTTATCCAGGTGAATAATAAAGTGAACATGAGGCGCGCTTATAGCTTCGCTTTCAGGCTGCATATAAAAGCGGCCGCTCATGCCCAGGTGAACTACCAGATGGTGATCTGTTCCCAGCGATAAGGCCAGATATTTCCCCCGCCTGCTAATGTCAGTGATTCTCTGGCCATATAATTCTTCCGGCGGAAAATCTTGTCTCCTTATTATATCGCTGCGATTGACTTCAATACGGGTTATTAAGGCTCCAATATTTATAGCCAGTGAATTTTTTATTGTTTCGATCTCCGGAAGTTCCGGCATCAGCATCCTCCTAACATTATAATAGACGCGGCTGTGCGCGAATTATTTGATCTAAGCGTATTTTCTCGAGTAAAGACTTCATTGGGTATTTTCTCAAATCGTTAAAAGTTTGCGACAAGCAAATAAGTCAGTGTTAAGGGCGTCTATATTATTCCCAGTTTTGCATATCATACCAGTTGGGGCCTGCCTTCATGGAAACGATCAGAGGCACTTTCAAGTCATATGCTGTTTCCATACAGTTTTTCACCATGTAAGCAACTTCCTCCAGCTCATCCTTGCGAACTTCAAGCACCAGGTCATCATGAACCTGCAGCAGCAGACGGGAAGTTAACTGGCGCTCTTTCAGTTCGTAGGCTACCTTGATCATAGCAATCTTAATAATATCAGCAGAAGTTCCCTGTATGGGGGTATTGAGAGCCATGCGCCGGGCAAAGGCCTGCACATTTTTATTCTTGGCCCGGAGGTCGGGCAAATATCTGCGCCTCTTTAAAAGAGTCTCAACATAGCCTTTTTCAATCCCAAACTGAACCACGTCCTCCATATATTTTTTAACCCCCGGATAGGAATCCAGATATTCTTTAATATAGCGGCCTGCTTCCTGGCGGCTTACCCCTGTACCTCGAGCCAATCCAAAATCGCTGATGCCGTATATAATGCCAAAGTTTACGGCTTTGGCTCGGCGGCGTAATTCGTTGTCCACTTTTTCCACAGGAATGTCAAAAATCTCCGCTGCGGTGCGGGCATGAATATCAATACCTTTATTAAATGTATCGATCAGGATCTGATCTCCACTGATATGGGCCAGAGAGCGTAAATCTATCTGCGAGTAATCGGCTGAAAAAATAAGCCAATCTTTATCCGCAGCTACGAAAGCCCGCCTGATCCTGCGCCCTTCCTCCATCCGAATCGGAATATTCTGGAGGTTGGGTTCCACACTGGAAAGCCTGCCGGTAGCAGTAATAGCCTGTTTAAAAATAGTATGCACCCGCCCGGTTTCAGAATGAATGAGATTAGGCAGGGCATCAGCATAGGTGGATTTCAGTTTGCTTAATTGTCTGTATTCCATGATGTGGGCGATAATCTCATGCTCGCCGTACAGCATCTCCAAGACTTCTTGGCCGGTAGAATAACCGCTTTTTGTCTTTTTGGCGGTTTTAAGCCCCAAATCCTCAAAAAGGATCTTGCCCAACTGTTTGGGTGAATTGATGTTAAAGCTGCACCCGGCCAGCTCATGGATACAAGCTTCAGCACGGGCAATGCGCTCTCCCAAATCGGAAGATATAGACAACAGTATTTTTTTGTCCACTTTTACGCCGCAATACTCCATCAATCCTAAAATATCCGACAAGGGCAGTTCGATCTCATCCAGAAGCTTTTTTAATTCGGGCTCACACTGACTCGCTAATAAACGATATACCGGTTTTAGCTGTGATACCAGATAAGCAGTGCTGCTGCCGGAAGTATCTACCTGCAGATGGTGGGCTATGGTATCCCTCAGTTCCTCGCTCTTAAAAGATGGGTCCAGCACGTATGTAAAGAGTAAAGTGTCTCCTTTTATACCCCGCAGATGGATGCCGTGGCGCAGTAAAACAACTTGAGCGAACTTGGCATTATGTAGATATTTGGGGATATTCCCATCCTCTAACCAGGACTTAAGCCAGTTTAGCTTGTGCCAGTGCTGTCCGGCAACATTCAGGCATAGCACCTCATTCAGGCAGTCAATATAAATATTCTGGATTTTCCCCCACATGGGATGGTGATAATCTGTTTCTATATGTATAGAAATCCCTTCCGCTGCATCCCAACCATCTAAAGCGCTCTGCACTTCTTTTTCGTCTTTTAATTCCCGTGCCTCAGGGCCAGTGGCGATAGGTTTTATTGTCAAAGCGGGATCAGCAGTTGGTATTGATGCCTGTAATGCGTTAAGAAAGTTGTTAAACTGGAGCCGCTGATAAAGGGGAATTAACTCGGTAAGATTCGCCTCTTGAACCAAATAATCATCCAGTTGGCCGGCAAGGTCTATATCCCTTACAATAGTAGCTAATTCTCGGCTCATAAAAGCTTGTGCCTTATTTTCCGCCAGTTTTTCCACCAGTTTTTTCCCTTTTATTATGTCCAGGTTTTCATATAAATTTTCCAGATTACCATATTCCTTAATCAACTTGACAGCGGTTTTGGGTCCTACCCCTGGCACGCCTGGAATATTATCCGAACTATCACCCATCAGCGCTTTGATCTCAATCATTTGACAAGGTTCGGCCTCCCATTTTTCCAGTACCTTGGCAGGATCATAGACCTCTATCTCGCTGATACCTTTTTTGGTCATGTACACCAGGGTATGATCAGAAACCAGCTGCAGGGAATCACCGTCGCCGGTTACTATAATAGCATCAAGCCCTTCATTTTCAGCTTTAAGGCTTAAGGTTCCAATAATATCATCTGCCTCATAATTCTGAATCTCGATATAGCTAATGTTAAGAGCTGCCAGAACGTCACGTATAATCTGAAACTGCCCGCATAGTTCTTCCGGGGTAGCTGAACGATTAGCCTTATAGTCGCTATAGGTTTCATTTCGAAAGGTTTTGCGGTCCATGTCAAAGGCCACAACAATATGAGTGGGCTTTAACTCTCGGGTTGCACGGTTTAACATGGTTAAAAAGCCATATACTGCATTAGTGTATATCCCTTCCCGGGTTTTCAGGAGAGGGAGGGCATAGAAAGCCCGGAACAGAAGGCTGTTGCCATCTATTAGCATGATTTTTTTATTAGTCATCAGCAGTTCACCCCTTATATATCCTCTATTTATTATAGCCGGTTTGGGTTTTTTATTAAAATCAACCTATAAGAATGGCTTAATTATAGAACGCTGATTTCCCATACCTTGACATTAAAATCATATCCCAGTATAATAATTTTTGCATCACTTTAGGTGCAGGGAAATATAAGCCGATGTGGCGGAATTGGCAGACGCACCGCACTCAAAATGCGGCGGATAACCTCCATGCCGGTTCGACTCCGGCCATCGGCACCAGAAACAATTGCTCTTGAAACGCGATATAAGCTGATTCGAGAGCTTTTTTCTGGCAACATCCTTCTGTTTGCCACCCCGCATACCATCACATGAACCATGTTAACATATTTGAAATGCTATCAGCTTTCTTTTTGCCTGGCATACCGCCCGCTTGGGAGGCTGGATTATTCGTTCCGTTTTCCAGGGGGCTGATAATGGATTCCTGGATAATATTTTGGTTGGTAAGTGGTTCAATGATTTGCGAAATCCACCCTATTATACGCTTGGGGGCACCGGTTTCTAGGTTCATAAATTATATATTGACAAGTAGATCTATTAAAGGATATACTAATAATTTCATAATTTGTACAACTCTTTATTCTGTGTTATAATTACTTGATTTTAAAAAATATTAAACGGTCTAACGTTGAAAGGAGTATTTATGGCTATTCTAAAAGCTGAAGAGCGTAATACGAGTTTAAAAGCTAAGCAACTCAGGAAAATAGGTATCATTCCTGGAGTTCTGTATGACAATCATCCTAACGAGTCTTTAAGTATACAATTTTCCCGAAAAGATGTGGAAATCTTATTAAGGACCCATTCTATAGGCAACGCAGTGGATTTAATGCTAGGTGAAAAAAAGCGGATGGTATTATTGAAAGAAATCACTTACACGACGGTAACTAATCAAGTAGAACATATGTCACTTATGCCGCTTATAAAAGGAAAAAAGATCACAAGTGTGGCACAGATTGTACTTCTCAACCAAGAAGAAGTATTAGGTAACGTTCAGCAATCACTTTTTGAAATTTCCTATAAAGCGATTCCCTCTGATTTAATTGAAAAAATAGAAATTGATTTAAAAACAATTGCAGTTGGGGATAGTATAAGAGTTGCTGATCTTGAAATCTCAAAAAATGAAGCTATTGAGATTCTTACTTCACCTGACAACATGGTTTGTTCTATTATGCCTTTCAAGACAGCACCAGAGGAAGTATTAGAATCAGACCAAGAAGAACAATAATGCTGGCGCAAGAAATTTATTTGTAGACATTTCACCACGGTTTTAATTATGTGTGCAGTTTCAGTTCATGCTGCTTTTGTGGGGATCATTATCCAATTTTCTGGCAACTGATTAATCTGTTCGGTATCTTGCCGGCAGTATTAATCAGTTTATGCATACAGATATTAACCATGAATATGGTGGCCATTATATATCCTTTCTTCTTTCACGTCATATCTCAGCCTGTCCTATTTATTTATTGACAATTTTTTGAATATCTCATTCCTACATTTTTATTATTAGTGGCCATTATTAAAGCCCGGCTTCTACTAAAATCGGAAGATAGGAATAAGATAAGAGTATCTGGGGCTTAGCGGGGGTAAGGTCACCATTACCTTAAGTACATAGGGAGGCTGTCTGCCAGTATTGTCTTATTGCAGTATTATAATTCCAATGATAAAATCAAGTAATTTCCTAATATTTTTTTATGGGTGGATATGTAATGGTTGTGCTTTTTTTGACTGCACTGGCCATAGCTTTTTCTGGTGCGATGATGCCAGGGCCTCTGCTTACCTATACTATCAGGCAATCTTTAAGCACTGGCCCCTGGTCGGGATTTATTATTATCACTGGCCATGCCCTGCTGGAGATAATTCTAATCGCCTTGATATTGGCAGGATTTGATGTCATATTGCAATCCAGTCCCGCGCAAATAAGCATTGGTATAATTGGCGGTTTATTGCTTGTTTATATGGGCTATGACATGTTCTACGGCTCTCTCAGAAACAAGATTAAGATTGAGATGGACAACAACAGCCAACCTAACCCAAGAAACATGGTGCTATCCGGCTTCATAGTAAGTGCTGCCAACCCTTATTTCCTTTTGTGGTGGGCAATTATTGGCCTGGGATTTCTCATCCAAGCCTATAAATCCTTTGCGGTAGCAGGAATAATCATATTCTTTTTAGGGCATATTTCAGCCGATTTCATATGGTACGGGTTAATCTCTGTAATTGTGGGCACAACTCGCAGATTCATTAAAGAAAAGTTGTACCGCATTATAATTGCCGGGCTGGGCGCTTTGTTGGTTTTCTTCGGCGGCAGTTTCTTTTATAGTGCAGTTTTATCTCTGTTAAAAGGTTAAGGTCATATTTATTCTTCAATTAGATGTTCTTCCAGCTTGTGAACAATGGCCGGGGGTATAATCTCTGATTTATGTGCTGAGTAATTAAAGTTTATGTAGGTAAGGAGTCCCCTTGCGCAAAGTTTTCCATCCTGGCAGATGTTTTGTTGCAAAACGAAGCTGGAGTTGCCAATTCTTTTAACACTGGTAGCAACCTCAACCTCCTTGCCGAAAACCATCTCATTGATAAAGTCAATATTAATGTTAGCAACAATCAAACTAAGTTCTTCTTGCAGGTCCGGGGTAAAAAAATTTTGAATTTCCAGCGAACCTTCCACCATCCAGACAGCTACCACGTCCTGTCTAATGTGTTTTGCAGCATTGATTTCGGATATTCTTGGTATAAATGTGCTTTTAAACATGGTGTCACTCCTCAAATTTATCAATTATGCGGACGTAATAATATGGGTTATTCATTATCCTATTTATGCCAACCTGCGATAAATGCCTCCCCTAAAGTCAGGCAGGTACGCTTCCGTACTGATGCCAGCCTCCGTAACTACCACAGTATTATGAGAATAGGCACCATCTGAAAAACATTTCTATTCATAATTCTACTATCTCACAACACTTTTTATTATGCCATCGGTTATTAGCCTAATCAAATGATTAGTTCATATAGAAAGATATCTATATGAACTAATTTTCTTATATAACGCTTTCTTTTTACAGTTTTATTAAGCAGTTATCTTTCCATTTCAGGTTATAATAGGGTTAAAAATAAGAGCGAGGAGGATTATATGTGAACAGATCAATAACCGTACCTATGCTGGTCAGCCCTGCTCTGGCCAACAAAGCGGGGATATTTCCCGGCAGCGAAATCCTGAAGTTTATGGGGGTAACAGCAGGAATGGCCGGTTTCCGCTATTGTAAAAAAAGGGTAGTAACAGCTATGGTCGGTCCGGTAAGCTTCCCTAAATCGGTATCTTTAGGTGAATTAGTCTATTGTACCGCAGATGTAATCTATACCGGCACGACCTCAATGGGAATTCAGGTTAGGCTGGAGATAGAAAAAGACGATAGTCCAATTGTGGTTGCGCAAGGTTTCTGGGTAATGGTAGCCGTGGATGCGGATGGACATCCCCAAACCGTAGAATCTTTGCCGCTGGAGAATGAGGAACAGAAATGGCTTAGCGTAAAAGCAATAACGATTATTAAAACCTTGCGCGGCATATGAGGGCCCACAACAGTGGAATATCAGACTTATTTGCGGCTGGTTGGCATTGTAAGCAGCCTAAAAAGGAGTCGGCTGTATGAGATTATTGCATATTGCAGATCTGCATATTGGCAAACGCATCAGCGAATTCAGTATGTTAGAGGAACAAAAGCATATTTTAAAAGAAGTCTTAAGATTAACGGACGAGGTGGAGCCATCGGGTATTCTGATGGCAGGAGACATTTATGATAAAAGCGTTCCTGCCGGTGATGCGGTAGAGGTTTTTGATGAATTTTTAACGGAACTTGTTAGCCGTAATATACCGGTGTTCATTGTTAGCGGCAACCATGACTCACCTGAACGTTTGAATTTCGGTAGCCGAATTATGAAAAATAATGGTGTCCATATTGCAGGGAGTTTTAATGGCGTTCTGAAGCATATAGAGATGAGGGACGAGTTTGGGCCGGTGAATATTTATCTGCTGCCCTTTGTTAAACCGGCCATGGTAAAACAATATTATACTGATAAAGAAATTCAATCTTATGAGGACGCGGTTAAGGTCGTCATTGAAAATACCCAGCTTGAAGAACAGAGCCGCAACATCCTGGTAGCCCACCAGTTTATAACCAGTGGCGGGCAGCAGCCGGAACGTTCGGATTCTGAAACCATTAATATCGGCGGGCTGGATAATATTGATGCTTCCATATTCGCTGATTTTGATTATGTGGCATTGGGTCATTTACATGGTCCGCAATCTATTGGCAGACAAACGGTTCGCTATGCCGGTTCGCCCCTTAAGTATTCATTTTCCGAGGTCCGCCAAAATAAATCAGTTACTATCCTGGATCTGTGTGCCAAGGGACAACTGGAGATCAAGACCGTTTCATTGCCGGTGTTACATGACATGAGAGAGATTAAGGGGCCACTGCAAGAATTAATTCGGGCAGGTAATTCGTTGTCCGAGATTTCAAGGGATTATGTTCATGCTATTTTAACAGATGAGGATGAGACTTATGACGCTATCGGGCAGCTGCGCCAGGTATATCCCAATGTGATGCGAATTGATTTTGTTAACAGCCGCAGTCGGCAGGAAATAGATTCGGAATTGGCCACTTCAGGAGATGTGGCTCGTAAAAATCCTCTGGAATTGTTTGCGGAATTCTATTTTAAACAAAACAACCTGGAAATGACAGATGAACAGCTGCATATTATGCAGGGAGTCTTGGAGGAAGCGGGGGGTATTAAGCAATGAGACCGCTAAAAGTAGTGATGAGCGCCTTTGGGCCCTACCCTGATAAAGTTGAAATTCCTCTGCATCAGCTGGGAAAAGAGGGTTTGTTTTTAATTACCGGGGAGACAGGCGCTGGTAAAACAACCATATTTGACGCCATTGCCTTTGCTCTCTTTGATGGTGCCAGTGGCTCGGTGCGCCCCGTGGATACTCTCAGAAGCGACTTTGCGGCCGCCGATACCAGAACCTATGTAGAGCTTGAGTTCTTGCATAAGGGACAACCATTCCACATAACCCGCAATCCCAAATATTTGCGTCCTAAAAAAAGCGGTACAGGTTTTACCTATGAAAATGCTGATGCAAATCTGGTTTTGCCCGATGGAAAGATTGTGACCGGTAACAATAAAGTTACTGATAAAATAGTGGAATTGCTGGGTATTGATTTTAAACAGTTTAAGCAGATAGCTATGATTCCCCAAGGCGAGTTTCTGAAACTGCTGTTGGCGGAAAGCAATGAACGGGTGGGTATATTTCGCAAGGTATTTAATACTGATATTTATTTAAATATTCAGGAATCTTTGAAGAAAAGGGAAAAAGGTCTAAAAGTCCAGTATGAAGAAAAAATACGCAGCATTTTACAATATGTGGACAGTATTCAATGTGATGAAGAAGATGAAAGATATCAGCAGCTGGCTGAAATGTTATCGAAACGCAGCATTCATGGAACAGAGCCAATAATCACGTTATTGCAGGATGTGATTGCGGAAGATAGATTAATTCATGATCAAGCCAAGCAACAATCGGATGAATTAGCTAATGACATTATGAACAAGTCTGCCGAATTAAAAGAAGCGGAGTACATGAATAAATTTCTGCAAGATTTAGAAACGGCTCAAGAAAAGCTGAGGGAACTAATGCAGAAAAATGATGAGGTAAAACTAAAAGAAACAGTTGTCAGCGCGGCAGAAAAAGCACTGCGTTTAGTTAAGCCCCTGGAAGACATATATATGCTGGAGAAAAGAAACCAGGCTACACTTGTCACCAGCATTCATAAGCTTAAAAATGACATTGATGTGCAAACGCCCATTATGAAAAAGCTTCATAACGCCTTAATTGCTGAACAGCAAAAAGAGGGGCTCAGGGAAAAGCTGGCCAATGATATCATGAGAGTCAAAAGTGCCCTGCCCCAATATGATAAAGTGGAAAACCTCAAGCAGAGAAGAAACAGGCAGACTCATACTATGCAGGTGCTGGAAAGATCACTGGCCTCATTGGTTATACAAAAAGAAGAGCTTGGGAAAAGGAAGGTTATATTAAGCCAGGAGCGTGATGGGATAGGTGAGGTAGAAACGCGTCTCATCGAACATAAAAATACCATAGAGAATTTGGAGTATTTGGCAGTCCGTTTACAGAATATTGCTACAGGCATAGAATCTGTACAAAAGATGTATTTGGAGCATGCCGAACTGCAACGAAATTACCTTATTAAGGAGAAAAAATATAATACCGCCAATGCGGAATACATCAGCAAAGAGGAAGCTTTTTTTCGTGAGCAGGCAGGGATTTTAGCCGCTGGTCTGAGAGATGAACAACCCTGCCCGGTTTGCGGTTCCACCATCCACCCTCAGAAAGCTAAACCGACAGCAGATGCGCCCAGTGAGGCTGAAATCCAGAGGTTAAAAACAGAGCGGGAGCGAAGACAGCAGTCTATGCAAAAAGCCAGCGAGATTGCCAGTCAGAAAAAAGCCCAACTGGAGATCTCAGCCGCACATTTATATCAAACCGCACGAGATTTATTTGCACAAGACAGTCCGGAAAATATAACTGAACTGAAACAGTTCATTCAAAGCAAACTTGCGGCTTCTACCCGCAATAAAGAGGAGAAATCGGCTCAGTTGCTTATTCTGCAAGGGCAGAGCAAGCGCAAAACAGAGTGTTCAGAAGAGCTCCGCCAGATAGAGGAAAAGCTGCAGGAGACAGGAGAAAGTCACACCCGTCAATTAGAGCAGAAAGGCAATCTGGCCATATCGCTAAGCTCTATTGACAGCGAAATAAAAACCCTGCAAGAGGTATTGGATTATCCATCGCTGGAAAAGGCGAGGCTGATGCTTGATTCCACTTCAGCAGAACTGGAGCAGCTGAAGATTGGCCTGCAAAAAGCGGAGCAAGTATATCTGGAGAGTAAGCAGATGCTGGACAGCTATCATGCACTGGTTGATGACCAGGAACTTAGGCTGCAAGCTCTGGCGGAAGCGGTTGATAAAGCTCATGCTGACTACATTTGTCAATATAAAAAACAAGGTTTTGCAGACGAAAATGAATATCATGCATCACTATTAACAGAGCCGGAGATTACTGATATCAAGCTAAAAATTGCTGATCATAAAGAGACATACGGGAGAACCAATTCAGATATTTTAAGATTAGAAGCTGAAACAAAGGGTAAAAAAAATAAGGATATCACCTGGATTATAAATATACAAAGAGATATACAACATAAAAAGGAGGTTTTGGATCGCAAGGTACAAAGAGTTGCAGTTAGGATTAACAATAATGAAAAGATCGCCTTAATAATAACCGAGGCAGAAAAACAGCGGATTCAATTAGAAAAAGATTATTTAATAGTAAGTAAATTATCGAAAACAGCCAGCGGAGAACTGACCGGAAAGCAAAAAATTGCTTTTGAACAATATGTACAGGCTTTTTACTTTAGCCAGATTATTGCTGAAGCCAACCAACGACTGACAGTCATGTCTAATGGAAGATTTGAACTGCTGCGCCAAAAAAATGCTTCCGATTATCGTTCCCAATCGGGGTTGGAACTGGATGTGCTGGACAATTACACCGGTAAAAAACGCACCGTAAAATCATTGTCCGGGGGGGAGTCTTTTAAAGCCTCCCTGGCTCTGGCCTTAGGCCTTGCCGATATTATCCAAAGTTATGCAGGTGGTGTAGAGATTGACACCATGTTCGTTGATGAGGGTTTTGGAGCCTTGGATGCGGAATCTCTGGAACAGGCAATTTTGACGCTCAATAATCTAACCTTTGGGAACAGGCTGGTTGGTATAATATCCCATGTAAGTGAATTAAAAGATAGAATAGAAAAGAAAATAGTAATAAAAAAGGGCCTTGGCGGCAGCACAATTGAATTAATAAATTAAGGATGCTATAACGAACAAGAGCCCTTGGCTCATGCTTTATATGCATGACCCAAGGGCTTAATTATGCCCGGGGGATATTATCAGTCACGGCAATGGATCTTTTTTTTGCCGACTGCCAGAGCATTCAGGAATACATTTGAAATTGCCAAACATTCGACATTATATAATTGCTGATCAACAAGTTCAACTATATAGCGGCAACAATCAGGGCAGTCTCCGCATTCACACCAACTAAAGCCGAAGGAATTAGTTTCCTGAACAAATCTGTCTATTTGCAGTTGTTCAGACACAGCTCCATTCAGACCTTCGTTGCTGGACTGCACAAATCTCCAGGTGCCCAGGGGTATACAACTTTTATCACAGATCTTGCTTAATTTGAATTCAAGGCTGATACAATAGTTGTCTTCGTTAGTTGTTTTATATGAGATTAGGGAACTGAAATCTAACTTGACAGTAGGGTTGATTAGTTCACTGGTATCGAGGACTACAGTTGCTTGTACCTGGGGCTGAAATCCATTAGAATTCAAAGAACTTACCGCCAAAGGAAGGCTGCTTCCAAATACGGGAGCTGACCCCACTACTGTACCACACTTTAAAATGGTCTCCGTCTGATAACAAGGTTTACATTTGGGTTCCTTTTTTTCTGGTTTCTCTGGATAGATATCGATCTGTTCAGAGCAATCATAGCAATTCATTTTACCTCTGTTCATAAAAAAACTCCCCCTAATAAAAATTTGGTTCCAGATGATGCCATGAAGTAATTACCTATATATCTAAATTATGTTATTCATAAACTGGTAAACTTGTTCCCGCGAATGATTGTTTTAAAGAAAAATTTATTAAAATTAAAGTGATGAGGCAGATTTTTTGTAGAACTATTTTTAAATTGCAATCAGAGAGACATCATCCAGGTGTACAAAACTGGAGGGATGAGCAGTGCTGTCTGTTTGAAAACTAACCCGTGCATAACGAGTCTCAGGCGGTGCAGGAATTTCGGTGGCATTATTAAAGCCAGTAAAAAACAGCCGATCCAGACTGGATTCCGGTATAGTAAATTCCAGCGCCGGTTTCCCCAGCCGGTTTTTGAATTTATCCAGAAAGTCCATACGGATATTGATACAGCTATTTTCATGTTTTGTTGCAGCACTCATATAAAAATTTAACTGAAAGAAAAAACCCGGGTAAACTCCGGCTACATCCTGATAAATATCGGCTCGATGACAACTGAGTCGGGCCGCATTACAGCCTTGATGAGCAATATCGCCGATTCCAGGGTCTATTTGATCGACCCCTGTTTTAATTATCCAACCCATGAAGGTATCAGGATTTTCAAAACTGCCATTAATAATTAATTCGCCTCGTCGAGGAATAAAATTGCTATGTTCGGGGGAATTTTGCATACAGACAGGTTCAAATGCAGTTGGTTTAGTTGTATGGCTTTCAATATGCTTATTAATATGCCCCTCTTGGCTGTAATTCTTATTGCAATTCAGTTTGTTTTTTTTGACGTTAGTGCAGCAGTTATTAATAAATACCGTAAAATGAGTGACTGGAATTTTACAGGAAATTGACATGGAGTGACGTTTGTTTTTAGAACTGGAATGTCGGCGATAGGAAACCTTAGACATAACCATTCCTCCTATTTGAAAAAAGATACCAATTTGGCTAATTTAGTATATGTAGGGGGTTTTATTGGTGTTACTGGAATTGATTACGGGGGCGGGAATAAAATTTTACTGATTGGGAGAGGTCACGCAAGGGCAGGGCAGGTCTGCCGCTTTTTGGCTACGATATTGATAATCGTTTTAATCAACACAAATACTATGCACTATATTATCGGGGTATAATGTTACCCGGATTTCTTTGTTGACAGGATCCATTTCCAGATCTCTTACAAAATATCTAACCAATTGTTTGCGGTGAGAAATGTCCGCTTTGTAGAAGGTGGCAGAAAAACTAGCCGAGAATTGGAGAATATTATTTTTCCCAGTGGGTAAAGCCCGGGGAGGATTATTTTTGAGGGATCTAATTTTTGATTCCAGTTTGTTTATTTTCATAAGCAAATCTGCATCAGTAAGTTCCTGTGCCTCATTTTCCAGCTGGTTTTTTACTCGGGACAGATTATTAAGTATATCATGGTACCCTTTATAAACGGCATTTATATCATTTTGCACCTGGTGTACTATCTCATTTAGGGAATAAGGTGCCGGATATTTTTTATCTATTAATTCAACAATAGTATCTTCGAGCCAATTCTGATCAACCATAAATCTATTAGGGCAGAGGGCTTCTCCTTTGTAACGAGAAGGACCGCAGATATATTTGGTCCAGTTGCGGGAGCTGGATCGATAGCCGATAATATTGCCGCCGCACTGTGCACAAACGAACATGGGTTGTTCTTCCAGATTAGTTCCGGTAAATAGATAAGGGCTTTTGATAGTTTTACCGGTACCAGCTTTATTTTGCGCTCTCTTCTTACGATCCAGTACCACATCCAACTCCTGAAGGCTTATTATAGCTGGATGAGCATCGACAACCTTTATCCATTCGTTTTGGGGATTAAACCGTCCTGGAGAATGACGGGTTTCTTTATTCCAAAAGGCCATCCCAGCGTACTGTTCCAGGCGGGTTTCTCTTAACATTTCGACTATTGTAGGTATTCGCCAGGGTTTATTCGCCGGCCCGGCAATATTTTTGCCGTTAAGGTATTCACAGATATCCTTATATGACATTTCACGATGCAAATATAGTTCAATAATTATCATTCTGGCTAATTTAGCATTTTCGGGATGCAGACCCCAAATGCTTTTAATAATAGGTTTGCCTTTGGAATTGGTGCCCCTGTTCAGGTGGATTATCTGATATCCGTATGCTGGACGGCCGCCGTTTTTATAGCACCAGCCAGTTTCCTGATCGCGGCTTTGAATATTTATGCTCATACCGTCAAATATATTATGAGAGGGTTTTTTTATCGGTGGGTTTTCTTTAGTATCTTTTCTTTCGTTGCGGTTATTCATATTATCACCTGCCTTATTTCCTAAGCATTGCAGTTAAACATTTATATTCTACATTTATTTTAATCACCCTTTTATATTGTAGACATATTTTATAATAAACTCTTATTGGGGTATTTAGG
This sequence comes from Syntrophomonas sp., assembly GCA_028709585.1. Classification (GTDB taxonomy): domain Bacteria; phylum Bacillota; class Syntrophomonadia; order Syntrophomonadales; family Syntrophomonadaceae; genus PHAA01. The sequence goes on from JAQVWS010000006.1 coordinate 18,446, forward strand.
GGAGAAATAATTGATTACATATAATACATCCCAAAAGTTAACGAAGATGGGCATTGATCCTAATTCAAGCATTGAGGACCTCATTGAAAAAATCGAAGGCCTGGGATATAACGGTATTAATTTATCACGTAATGATAAGGGCTACAAACTGACTATTTTGTATAGGGAAAATATTTATGTGTATAAGCAAGTATTAGCAGAAAACCGCAAAGAGGCCATGGCTCTTGCACTTGTAATCAATGATTTTTTAGAATACGCTTAATGGAGAATAGGGCTCTTTTTACAATAAAATTTTTATTTTGTGATAGCCAAGCTGTACAGTATGTGTATTATATATATTCGGCTGATAGATTACCTTTAATTAGAAAAGTTACTGACTAAATACATTAAAAGGAATTTCGCTTTGTATAACGAATTATGTTACCGAAATATTAAACTATTTAACTTGGAAAGGGATGCGTAATGAGTGGGGAAATTCATAAAGGGAAGTTTATAGAGAATTTTTATAGCATAATAGCATTAATAGTAGGGGTTATATTTATAATTGGTCTGGTGGGGCAGGAGATTATGCTTAGCAAGGACATGCCTGCAAATATGATAGTATATGTGGATGAGAGCCGAAGTATTTATTATGCTCCTCCATATATTGACGGAAAAAAATATCCGGATAATTTGAAAATAAATGCAATAAAAGCCCTGACTGCTGCCGAGGCCCAAAATAAAAAATTTATGGCCGATAATGATTGTATTGAGCTGGGATATTTCGAAGAAAAAACAACCTTAACCCATAATATTTTAGTGAAATTAGGACTGACAGATCCGAATCCAAGCAGATGGAATCCAGATGGCTCATGGAATTGGTAAAAAAACACTGGATTTTATGTTATGATATAAAAAATATTATGGAGTTGATGGTGTGTGGTACGAATAGCTGATCTGCAAATGGGCGCATTCTGGAAACATATAAACATGACTACGGTAACCGACGAAAATGGGATAATCAGGGTCATTCTGGATGTAACTGAAGAATTAAAACAGATTTATGGAAATATACACGGGGGTGTTATTTCCAGTATGATGGACTCAACTATTGCGGTGGCACTTAACCAGCAGTTGGATCCAAGTGAAGGCGCTTCAACGGTGGAGCTGAAAGTGAATTACTTCCGCCCGGTTAACGCGGGCAGGCTTTGGGGAGAAGGAAAGGTTATCCATAGGGGTAAAAGATTATTGGTGGGGCAAGGAGAGATTAAGGATGAGGCAGGCCGAATGGTAGCCTTTGGTACGGCAACTTTTATGATTGTTAAACTTGAGCGTGATTGAGTAAGGTTAGCGTACCATTGACGTTACGGGACATAAGCCATTATTGCCGGTTTTTTATTCTATTAGTTCAAAGCGGTTGACAATGCCATTTACATCATAAGGCCATTCCTTTTTGCCGCAAAACAGTTCATATGGGCGGGCATATAGCTGGTTGGTTTTTATGTTGCGGTAGACCACCATAGGACTAAGTGTTTCAGTATTTTCAACCAGATCCAGTACCACTTCAAAGATTTCTCCTTTAAAATGTTTGTATCTCTGCCCTGGCTTTATTTCTCTCTCCAGGGCTTTTGAATTTATTTCCTTCTTAATAATATCTATTAACTGCTGCGAAGCATCAGTTATTGATGAAATATTGTAGACGACATGATCACAGCTGGTTATATCCCGCATTTCTCTTTTGGCCATTTCAAATCGTTGGCTGGCTTTTGTGCTGTCCGTATGTATTTCATTGATTGTTTTCAAGATAGTCGTGAGATCGCGATATATAAAAATACTTACTAACTTTTGATAGCCAACGTTTTGTTTAAGCAGCCGAATTCCTTCTGATGTCATGATGGCAATACCATTTTTACCGGTTTTCTCCACCCGTTTTAATTCATCGCGGGTTACACCATAGATATTACCCAGGTAATTGATCTGTTCAATAATCTGATCAGCTTTTTGCAGGGCTAGATATTGGTCAGTGGAAATAAAATAATATTCTTTGCCATGGCGCTCCCCGGTTCTGGCGCGACGGGTAGTAAACGATTTTATAGGCTCCAAAAAATCATCGTTATTGTGAAGCAGAAAATCCAATAATAGTGTTTTGCCAGCAGCACTGGGGCCGTTTAAAATAAAATACTTCATTTAAAAATCTCCCCTCCGCTCATCATCTTGTTTATTAGCTGAATAACATCACATATTATTATTATCGCATATGGTATCGATTAATTTAGTGTTATTAAGCATTTTCGTAACATAAATGACGATAATATTTGACATGACCCCAGCAAATAGCTATTAGCGATGCGACTATGTTTATTGAACCTGGCTTACCATGCTTAGATAAAAAGCTTATATAAATAAACTATATATCCTATACATATTGCAGCTTCAATCAGGCGAAATGACAGGGCTAGAAATGTATACGCGTACAAATCAAAAAACTTTATATGTTTAGGGCTATTTTTGAGAGTAACGGGAATTCCCTTAATAGTATAAACAATGAATAATAGCAGGGTTACAATACTGACTACCATAATAAAGGTTACTACCGCAGCAATTATCATTAAAGGGATATCTATACCCGAGTGTGTTGCCATGTAACCGATAAAAGCAGTAGCCAATCCAAAACCTATAATATTTTTAAAAGCTCCTAAAGCAATTTTAATAAAAACCTTTTTCTGCTCATTACTATCCATGTGTTCCCTCCAGTTTAAATATGTTTGCAACAGGTAAGGTAACCATAATCCGGGTGCCTTTATTTTTTATGCTTTCAACTACGATGTTACCATGATGCTGATCAATAATCCACTTGGCAATAGACAGACCCAAGCCAACTCCTCCCACTGCCCTATTTCTGGATTTGTCGGCTTTATAAAAGCGGTCAAATATATATGGCAAATCCTCTTGTGATATGCCGATACCCTCATCATTGATGCTAATAAGCGCATTTTTGTTTTTAAGGCAGCTATCAATGGCGATAGTACCGCCTGCCGGGGTATATTTTCTGCTGTTGTCCAAGAAGATTCTAAAGGCTTGTTTTATTAAAGCTCTATCTCCATTAAGGGTAATGACTTCATTTATTTCAGATCTAAATTGGTGTTCTGAATCAATTAAAATGCTCTCTTTTAATATTTCGTTAATAAGTTCATTTAAGGCAAAAGGACTGGTTGCCAGGTCTTGACTATTTTTATCGGTACTGGCTAGAAACAGAAGCTTTTCCACTAGTTCTTTCATATATTCTGATTCACTTCTTATTGCAGAAATAGATTCCTGAAGCACAGCATTATCTTCTTTGCCCCAACGCTGCAGCAGGTTAGCATAACCCTGAATTACTGAAATTGGAGTTTTTAGTTCATGCGATGCATCAGAAACGAAAATATTTTGCTTGTCAAAGGATATCTGAATGCGATCCAGCATGTCATTGAAGGTCAAGGCAAGTTCTTTTAGCTCATCATGAGAATCTACTATAACCAAACGGGTATTAAGATCCCCCACGGCAATAGACCGGGCTGTTCGGGTCATATTATCGATGGGGTTTAACATTCTTCGGCTGGTTCTGGAGCCAATAATAATAATTATTATAATGGCGAATAAAAAGCCTATACAAACAGATGCCAGCAAAGCTGCCAAATATGTTTTTTCATAATATAGATTCTGAGATACGTCTATTTTGCTGATGCCATTAAGGTTGACTCGTGTTTCATAATGTAAATACTCCAGATTATAATCCAGGGAACTGCCTGGAAAAAAATCTAGTTGAAAGTAAGATGCTCGATGTGGGCTGCTTTCGTTGGTACTGTAAATAGGGTTTTTATGTTCATCAGACAGGGTAACAGAAATTCCTTGAATATCGGCAAAGCTCTTAATTTGCTCATCGGGTAGGGCAGGTTGTTGGTTAATCATATTCATAATAACCAAGCTGTTTTTGGTCAGGGTTTGATTGGAGTTATACAGAAGGAAAAAGCCGAAGGCACTGATGATTAAAGTGCTGCATAATAAAAATATTACCGAAAAAAGCAAGGTATATGTAACGGTTGTTTTGAAAGTTATTGAAAAGCGTAAGCGCTTGTTTATTACCTGAAAGACTGCTCTAAACAAACGGGGCACAAAAGTTAAAATGAGTTTTAGAATGACAGATAATACTAAGAAAATGCTTTTAATAGTGATAATCAATATTTTAAAGAAATTTCTTATTCTACTCATGCTTTAATACATAACCTACCCCGCGTACAGTATGAATGAGTTTTATATGATATTTGTCATCAATTTTACCCCGTAAATATCTAATGTACACATCCACTATATTGGTGTCGCCATAGTAGGTATAGCCCCATACGTTTTGCAGGATTTTCTCCCGGCTTAGAACTATATTCTCGTTCTCGGCCAGATATTTGAGCAAATCATATTCCTTTTTGGTTAGTTCGACCTCTTCACTGCCATAATTAACGGAGTGTTTGCAAAGGTCCATTGTTAAACTGCCTAGAGCAATCATATCAGACTTAAAATGATTTTTTTTACGTTTAAGAGCGCTTCTTATCCTGGCTAGCAGTTCTTCAATGTCAAAGGGTTTGGTCATATAATCATCGGCGCCGATGTCCAGACCCATTACTTTATCAGTAACATGATCTTTGGCAGTTAGCATAATAACCAGCGTCTCCGACGATTGTCGAAGACGCCTTAATACCTCCATGCCATTTAGAGAAGGCAACATTACGTCAAGTATTACCAGGTCAAATATGCCGCTTTCAGCTTTTTCCAACCCTTCACGGCCATCGTAGGCATGTTCAACCAGGTAGCCTTCATGGGTAAGTTCCAACTCCAAAAATCTTGCAATCTTAACTTCATCTTCTATAATTAGTATTTTTTCGGCATCCATTTTTGCTCCAACTCTCTATGAATAACGAAAGGTAATAAAAAAGTTATATGTTTTATTTCTGTAAAATATATAAGATACCTTTTTTAGGGCTATTATTAGTTTTTATTTATAGCATCCGCAACCTGTTCACTTACTTTTGATGCAGCTGATGATATATTATCCAAGGTTTTATTGATTTTCATATTATCACAACCTGGCTTTTCCAAGCGGATTTTATGGTTCGTAAATAGAGCAGCTAACAAACCTATGATTGTTAAAGGCAGTGCTATAATCGTTGCCAGGATAACAACAGTCAGAGATAGATCTATAATGGGTTTGCCATTTTTGCTAATTATAAGTCTGGTAGTATTGCATGTCCTTACCAGCTTTTTAATACTTACCCACAAACCTGACTGAGCAGTAGAATCATGAAGAGGTGCTTTAATCTTATTCTGTTTTTCCAAATAAATCAGCGCTTCCACAATATCATTATTACATTTTTCCAGTGTTTCCTTGGCTTCCTCATAGGAAACATGAGCTCTTTCTCTAATACTCTCAATCAGTTCTAAACTAACGGCCATATTTATTCCCCCTAAAATTTATTAGTACCGTTATTTTAAATCACGATAATTAGAGCACTATTAAACCAACATTAGAATTGTATTAAAAAGGGTGGAATCAAAAATTCCACCCACATATAAATACATTATAAAAATAATTAAAACTCAATGTAAACTAACTGCATGAATTGCAGGAAGAGCATCCTGCATCACTGGCTGATTCTTTCTCAGGAATAATATTAAAATAGGTTTGTCCTCCTTGCTGAATAGAACTAATTGTAAATCCTTGGCTCATTTCCAGAAGGTTATTATCAATTACAAAATGGAGTCCGTCGTGTTCTTCGACTTTATCATTTTTAGCTGGTTCATCCAGAACCAGATTATATGACATCCCTCCTCAGCCAATACTGGCGTCGATTCTTAAATGCTGAGATTCTTTATTCATCTTTTTCAAGATTTCTTTTATATCTTGAATGGACTCAGCTGATAGTCTTACCATTTCCATAATAAAGTCACTCTCCTTTCTAAAATTCAATTTTTATTATATACCTGCATGTCTAGTTTAACCAAAAAAGCTAACCTAACATACCCCTTGAGGGTATTTTATGTCAAAAAGAATGATTTTACAAGTAATATTTTAACAAAAATATAATGCTATACTAGCAAATGTTTGGGGTTTTTAATGCAAAAAAAGTGAGGCGTACAATTGAATTGAGTACGCCCCACAAATCTATTTTTTATTATTTCCAGTTAAACCCTTGCCTGCTTACAATTATCTTATGATTATCGCCTTCCACCTGGTAGCCCATATTATTGAGTATTGCTCTGAGGGATAGCAGGGGAATAGTTCCTTTGTTTAAAACAATAGGCTGATTCAGATTTACCCGTTTGCCATCAACCCTTATATATTTTAAACCGGGAGCAATTTCTATATATTTAGCTAATTGAGGAGGTTTTAAATCTGTTGCGGTCCAGGCCTCAAATAAACACCACATGAATTGACTCTTTATAGTTATCCATTCGTAGGGCAGATAAGCATAGCCATTGTCGCCCCAGTTTGTACCCCAGGAATTTCTCAAGATGAAGCAGCCTTTATTCGGCAGATCACCCACTATACCCACGGCATGCCCGCCTCTGACGGCGCCATCAGGAAGGGGCAAAAAGTAATTTTTATCTGGTTCGAAATTATCGCAAACCAGCAAAGCTATCATAAAAGGGCCTTCTCTCTTTAAGGCCTGGCGCATGGCATCTAGGACATGATCTCGCTGCAGATCGTAAGATGAGCAAAGTTGGGCGTAAGTCTTAATACGAAATATAGTGCCGGCATTGAGGGCATTATCTGAAATAGACGGAACTTGAGGTATAGGCAAATTTGTCAGAGTAGAGTAAGGCATGATAGTTTCAGGACAAACGCCATATTTTTGTAATAGTTGCAGGGCTGTTTTGGGATGGGTGCCTTCTTCAGAGGGCAAGCCATCGTTTTGTTTGCACAGGCTGTATAGGAAAGCTGCCGATAAGCCTTCGTTGGGATAATCACCTTGTTTGATTTCCTGATAAGCCTTAATTGTCCACACGGAGGCACAAGCCACACAACTCCCCCGCTGTTCCTGGTCGAAAACCACAGGCAGATTCGGTCTGTAATCAATGGAAACGGGAGGCTCTTGCGCAAAAGAGCCCATAAGTTTGGTATATATATAATCCCTGGGGTCATAGGGAGACGGAATATAATTTAGAGGGTGGTTATTATATTCTTTGGGGAGATTCTCCATAAACCTGCGCAGTTGATAAATAATTTCAAATGACATTAAGCTTCCTCCTTAAAAAGTCTTTTATATACTGACAGTCTGATGATTGGGGCTAGAGATTTTATCCTTGTCACAGGAAATATATTGGTTATTCATCACAATCTATGCTAAAAATAGATATAAAATTCCAGTGATAAAGAAATCCACAGAATACTGATTGAAAGAATTGATTTATGGTTTAATTTGGAGTAATAATTTGTAAAAGTTGTTTTATGAAAAGAGGGGGTTAAGCAATGCAAGGCAAAATCATGGTAGTGGATGATGAGGAAGCTCTGGTAAGGTTAATTACCTATAACCTTAGTAAAGAGGGATTTTCGCCTATTGCCGCCTGTGAAGGCAATGAAGCCTGGCAATTAATTATGCAGGAGAAGCCGGATCTTATTATCCTGGATTTGATGCTGCCGGGTAAAGACGGATTGGAGATATGCCGCGATCTAAGACATGAAAGCATCAAGACTCCGATTATTATGCTGACCGCCAAGGACGATGAAATTGACCGGATACTGGGATTGGAATTAGGTGCAGACGACTATGTTACAAAACCTTTTAGTGTTCGTGAGTTAATAGCCCGAGTAAAGGCGGTTTTAAGAAGAAATTCAGGCAACAAGGAACCGGTTGACCCAGATCGGGATTTGGTAGCAGGTGAATTTACGATTAAACCTGAAAAGTATGAGATTCACTTTAACGGAGTACAATTGGATCTAACCCTTAAGGAATATGAATTGCTGGAACTGCTGATCAGAAATAGAGGACGAGTCTTGAAACGCGATTATCTTTTGCAGATATTGTGGGATTATGCAGACAGCGTGAATACCAGAGTCCTTGATGTTCATATCAGCAAGCTGCGGGATAAGATCGAAAAAGACAGCCGGGAGCCTAAATATATTAAAACCATACGCGGATTAGGTTATAAGTTTGAGGAGCAGACCGATGTTTAAAAGCTATCGCAGCAAGCTAATCGCCGGTTATTTACTCTTAGTAACCATTATTCTCACCCTTTTGGGAAGTATCGTTTATGTTCAATTAAAGGATTTTTATTTAATTAATATAGAACAAAGGCTTACCAAGGAGGCTATTTTGGTAGCTGAAATGGCTAAATACCGCCGGGGAGATGGTAATGCAGTAAGAAGTTACCAGGATATATGCAACTTTGCCGCCCAAGATAGCGAGGCTAGAGTTACTATTATTGATGGGAATGGTGTCGTATTAGGGGATTCATCAGCCCAATCAGAAACGATGGAAAGCCATGCCAACCGCCCTGAGTTTTATAAGGCTTTGCACGGTCAGGTCGGCATGGAAATGCGTTACAGTGATACTGTACAAATGAACATGCTTTATGTGGCAGTACCATTCGATAATCAAGAAATAGAGGGCGCTGTAAGAATGGCTAAGCCCCTGGCCGAGCTGCAAACCATTTATCATAATGTTCTTGCAATAATAATTATCGCTGCAGTTATTTGCGGTGTGATTGCCATTATTCTGAGTTTTATTCTGGCGCGTTATTTTTCCCGTCCCATTCAGGATATTACTGAAGCCGTAAAAGATATGGCCAACGGACATTTAAAAAGTCGTTCAGCTTACCATTCTGCTGATGAATTGGGGACATTGGCTATGGCGTTTAATGAGATGGGTCATAGTATTGAAATGAATATGAATGAGATCTACGCAATCAAAAACCGTCTGGAGGCAGTTCTGAATAATACGGTAAATGGTATTTTTATGATTGGGGCTCAAGGAAGGATTGCTTATGCCAACCCGGTTGCCGTTTCCCTGCTTAATATGGGTAATGATTTTATCGGTAGAAACTATGTGGAAATAATTAACGCCTATGAGCTTCTGGAGGTTATTGACAATGGAAAAAGCAGCAAGAAACCAGTGCACAAGAATATTGTTTTATATGCAATCGGAGCTAAAAACATTGAGGTCAATGTAGTTCCATTAAAGAATGATAATTATGCATTTAAGGATGTCTTGGTGGTATTAAATGATATAACTGAGATTAAACGTCTGGAAAAGGTGCGTAAAGAATTTGTTGCCAATGTATCCCATGAGTTAAAGACACCAGTTGCTAGCATCAGTGGTTTTGCAGAGACTCTTCTATATGATGGTGGAAAAAGCCCGGCAAACGTAGCAGAGTTTACTCGGATTATTTACGATGAGGCTCAGCGTCTTTCGCGTCTCATCAACAGATTGTTGGAACTGTCAAAGTTGGAATATGACGAGGTTAAAATAAATATTGAAACGATAAATTTAGCTTATTTGGTTCGAGAAACAGCGGAGATAATGCGTAAGACAAGCAAACTTAGAAACATAAGCATTCTATATGATGAACCATCATATTTTCCCAGCCTGGATAGTGATGGGGACATGATCAAGCAGATTCTTATGAATATTATGGATAATGCAATTAAGTATAGTGCGGATGGAGGTCAGATAGAAATCAAACTGGAAGACTTGGGCGATAAGGTTAAGATAAGTGTGAGGGATTCCGGCATTGGAATTGCCAGCAATGAAATACCACGGATATTTGAACGGTTCTATCGAGTTGATAAGGCCAGATCTAGAAAAACAGGAGGAAGCGGCCTGGGATTGGCAATTGTGAAGCACCTGGCAGAGAGTCTGGGCGGTCAGGTGTCAGTAGAAAGCACTCTGGGACAGGGCTCTATCTTTTCCTTTATCATGTCTAAATAGAGATATAATTCAAATTTAATCAATAATTTTTAATGCGTTTTACTCTGATGAGACAGGTGTAGACGCATTTTCATTTTCTCTTTTCTATCATCATTTACATAAATTTTACATAAAATAAAGGCTTGCTTATATTTGAGGCAGGAAACACTTTACATACGGGTAGTAAGCTTATCAATAGATAATTAAACAAATAAAAGGAGGAAATTCGATGCAATATCAAAACACGAGAAGAATCTCCAGTTTTATACTTCTTGGATTATTGCTGTTAGGAGCCGCATTGGTGTCCGGATGCAGTAAAGAAGAAGCCAAAGAGACTCCTAAGTCTCCAGAGCTTGTTCCCGTGCTTACAGGCACTCTAACTATTGCGGGTTCAACCTCGGTACAGCCTTTTAGCGAAGTACTGGCTGAAAAGTTCATGGCTGAAAACCAGAGAGTCAAGGTTAACGTACAGGGTGGAGGTTCCAGTCAGGGAATTGAAGCAGCTATATCTGGAGCTGCCAATATAGGAGCATCTTCTCGGGATTTAAAAACTGAGGAGAAAAGCAAAGTCGTGGATACCAAGATTGCTTTGGATGGAATTGCTATTGTAGTTAATCCAGCCAATACGATGAAATCATTAAAAACTGAAGAAGTCAGGAATATTTATATGGGTAACATTAAGAACTGGAAAGAACTTGGCGGCCCTGATGCGCCCATAACTGTCGTTTCCAGAGAAGACGGTTCCGGAACCAGGGAAGCTTTTACCACGCTTATTATGGATAAAAAGGATATCATTAAAACAGCTATCATCCAGAATTCAACAGGTGCAGTAAGAACAACGGTGGCCGGTGACAAGAACGCTATTGGCTATATATCACTGGCCAACCTGAATAATGAGATTAAAGCTGTGGAGATAGATGGAGTAGCAGCTACGGTGGATAATGTAAAAACGGGAATCTATAAAGTACAAAGACCCTTCCTTTACGTAACCAAGGAAGCCCCCACAGGACTTGCCAAAGTTTTTATGGATTTCGTACTAAGCCCGGAAGGACAAAAGATTATGGTTGAGGAAGGGGCTATCAGTATTAAGTAGTTTAAGATATAACTGCCCAATCACAGACCGTGCCGGAAACGGCAGCGGTTTTTTGGGCTGCAAACACATTGCAAAGAAATGCGCTGACGCTTATTATTTTACGAATTATTTACAAATATAAAAGATTATATTATCAAAACTGCATATTGGGTTTAACAATAAGGTGTTATCTTGAGATTAAGAATAAAAACAAACGGAAGGGTAAACAAATGGAGAAAATTGTTGAGATAGACATGATTAAATCAAAAAAATATAAAGATAAAGCAGGTTTTAGGAAGCGTAATAATGCAATGCTTAAAAATATTAACGCAGAAAAACTGATCGAGACTATTCTGTTGCTTAGCGCAGCTGCATTTATATTGGTTATCGTACTTATAACACTCTTCATTTTTGCCAAAGGTGTGCCGCTGGTTATGCAGGTTGGGATCGACGATTTCCTGTTTAATTCTGACTGGAGACCGATGAAAGGTGCATTTGGAATTTGGGCCATGTTTGTCGGTTCTTTGACTGTCACCTTCAGTTCCATGTTATGGGCTGTGCCCTTGGGAATTATAACGGCTGTTTTCATGGCTGAGATTGCGCCGCCAGTTATAGGAAGATGGCTAGGCAGACTGATTGAGCTTCTGGCTGGTATTCCTTCGGTTGTTTATGGCTTTATCGGTTTGATTGTAATAGTTCCTTTTATTCGGGAGGTATTAGGCGGCAATGGGTTAAGCGTACTGGCAGGAGCAATAATATTGGGAATTATGATCCTGCCTACTATTATAAATATTGCCCGAGATGCAATTATGGCTGTTCCCCAAGAATATAAAGAGAGTTCCCTGGCTTTGGGAGCCACTCACTATCAGACCATTGCCCGCGTAATTATCCCGGCTGCCCGCTCAGGAATAATTACTGCTGTTGTTCTGGGTATGGGCCGGGCCATAGGAGAGACTATGGCGGTAGTCATGGTAACCGGCAACTCTACAGTAATACCTGAGAATATTTTGTCTCCGGTTAGAACCATGACCAGTAATATTGTTCTGGAAATGGGTTATGCAGCTGGTGACCACCAGGCAGCACTTTTTGCTACCGGGATGGTTTTATTCATATTTATCGTATGCTTAAACCTGATGGTTACTATTTCAGCAAAGGCAGGCAGAAAATGATGGCAAATAACTGGCAGGACAGGGTTGCTACGGCTATATTCTGGCTGTCGGCTCTGTTCATTGTGGCAATATTAGCGGGTATCATAGGGTATATCATTATCAAGGGTATATCCAGCATAAATCTTGATTTTATTTTACAGCCTCCCAGTAAAGCGGGCCGAGAAGGAGGAATATCCACAACTATAGTCAGTACAGGGTATCTCACCTTGATGTCCCTTTTAATAGCCGTACCTATTGGAGCGGGAAGTGCTATCTATCTGGAGGAATATGCCCGCAGCAAAAACAGATTTGCCCGTTTGGTGAACCTGACCTCGGAAACTTTGGCAGGAATCCCTTCGATTATATTTGGATTATTTGGCTTTGTTTTCTTTGTGCTTTTCCTGGAAATGGGCTGGTCCATATTATCCGGCAGCATGACCCTGGCAATTATGATATTGCCAACCATTACCCGTACTTCTCAGGAAGCCATATCGGCAGTGCCGTATGAGTATCGGGACAATAGTCTGGCGTTAGGCGCCAGCAAGTGGCAGACCGTATGGAAAGTTATCTTGCCTTCTTCCTTACCAGGTATTATAACCGGCATCATATTATCAATTGGCAGAGCCGTAGGCGAGACTGCTGCCTTAATCCTCACTGCAGGAAGTTCGCTGGGTATGCCTTTATCACCGGCTGACCCTGCCCGAACCATGTCAGTGCATCTTTACGTGCTGGTAGCGGAAGGAATATCGATGGAGAGAGCTTTCGGTACCGCTTTTTTAATAGTAGTACTGATAATGATTATTAATTATTTTGCCAACCTTAGTCTCAGCAAGATCGCTAAATCAATGCGGTAAAAAGAGGGAGGATTATAATGGAAAATCATATCAAAATTAAGAGCAGGAATATGGAGGTTTACTATCAGGATTTTCAGGCTCTGCATGGAATAAACATGGATATCAAGGAACATAAGGTTACTGCCTTAATAGGCCCATCCGGCTGCGGAAAATCTACTTACCTGAGAACCCTTAATCGCTTGAATGAATTAATTGAAGGTACTACCATTAATGGTCAGGTGTATCTCGATGGTATTTCTATCTATGACAAAGACGTGGATGTGGTGAAATTGAGGAAAAGAGTAGGGATGGTGTTTCAAAAGCCGTCAGTTTTTCCAATGTCCATTTATGATAATGTGGCTTATGGTCCAAGAATTCACGGTATAAAAAACAAGAGCCGGCTCGATGAAATCGTTGAGAAAAGCCTCAAGGCCGCAAATTTGTGGAATGAAATGGGTAATCGTCTGAACTCACCTGCTGCCCGCATGTCGGGAGGGCAGCAACAAAGACTGGTAATTGCCCGGGTCCTCGCAGTGAATCCGGAGGTCATTCTGATGGATGAACCTGCATCAGCTCTTGATCCTATATCTACCTCCAAGCTGGAGGAATTAATTGGGGAGCTGAAAAAGAATTATACCATAGTTATAGTGACTCACAATATGCAGCAGGCTGCAAGAGTATCTGATTTTACGGGTTTTTTCCTGAATGGATATTTAATTGAGTTTAATCGCACCAACGAACTATTTCTTAATCCGGTCGTCAAAAAGACGGAGGATTATATAACCGGCAGATTTGGATGAATAAAATGCCGCAAAAAATATTTAGTGGTAAAAATTTTAACAGGTGAGGTGTTCGCTTTTGTCAACAGATTCTTTGGAAATTCAATTACGCTTATTAAAAGAAGATATAATGAAAATGGGCAGACTGCTGCAGGAACAGATTTATAAATCTATTCGCTCCCTGACGGATAAAAACCTTGAATTGGCTCAGGAGGTAATTAAAAAAGATGATATTCTTGATAAAATGGAGTTGGACATAGAAAAAAAATGCTTGTATTTGATTGCCTTAAAGCAGCCTCTGGCAGGTGATCTGCGTTTTATTGGCACAAACCTGAGAATCATTGTGGATTTGGAAAGGATGGGAGATCATGCGGAAGATATTGCCAAAATAGCTATTGATCTCTATGAGCAGGCCTATATAAAACCCTTGATTGATATACCTAAGATGACCGAGATTACAGAAAATATGGTGAAGACGGCTATGAAAGCCCTTATTGACGGAGATGTTTCGCTGGCTATGGAACTGGTGGAAATGGAGAAACAGGTTGATAGTCTCTATGATGAAGTATTTAAAGAATTATTAACCTATATGATGCGGGATCATGACAATATTCCACAGGCAACCTCTTTACTGCTGGTGGCAGGTCATCTGGAAAGGATTGCGGATCATGCTACCAATTTAGGGGAGATGGTTATCTACATCGTGGAAGGCAGACGGGTGGATATAAACGTTATGGCCCGCAGCTAGAGGTCTTCTCAGTATCAATAGCCGAATATTAACGTTTTCTGTGCGGACGTGTCTTGGAACCCTTCCGCACAGATGTTTTTTCATGGGCAAAATCGTTGTAGATAATGCGATTAAATGATTATATAATAATATCACCGATCTAGAATATATTGTCATAATTGTATGCAGGCATGAAGAAGCCAGTACTGAAAACGAGATGAAACAGTGTGTTATTGAAAGAAAATTACTGATTGCTCATATTTAGTAGAAGAGGAGGAATTATTCCAGATTAGGAATACATTAAAAATAGGGGGATTTAGTGAAATGGCAGGAAATGACACTGAATTAATGAATGCAGCAGGAACTGGAAAGCCTTGGCCTAAGCCAGTTAAGTATGGCCTTATTATCATGTTGCTGGCAGGAGTAATTGCCGGTGCTTATTATACATACCAATCATTAAACCAAAAGGAACCAGTCAGTTTGACCATGCCAGTCTCTACAGGTGCTATTATTGATCAAATTCAAGCTACGGGTACTGTGAAGCCCTTGCAAGAAGTAGATCTTTTTTTCAGACAACAGGGGACCTTAAAAGTACTAAATGCTCGCAGCGGTGATCCAGTACAGGCTGGTCAGCTTCTAGCCATGCAAGATGATTCGAGTTTGCAGGCGCAGGTACAGCAGGCCAAGTCCGATTTACTTCTGGCTGAATACAGGCTGGAACAGACCCGGCTTAATTATGAAAAGGCCATTGCTGCAGCTGCCCGGCAGGATGACTTGTATAACCAAGGGGCAGTAACCAAGGTTGAGTGGGAACAGGCTATGCGTGATAGAGATACTGAAGCTATCAATATTAAGACATCTGAGGTTTCAATCGAGACTGCCAGGGCAAAGCTGATTATAGCTGAAACAAATCTCAAGAATGCCCAATTGACAGCGCCTTTTTCCGGAGTAGCTGCTCAGGTTAACGGAGAGGTAGGGCAGGAAACCGGTAATTCTTCATCACCTATGTTCCACCTTATTAGCAATGATCTAAAGATATTGGCTATGGTTAACGAAGCGGATGTTGGCCGGGTTAAAGAGGGTCAAGAGGTATTATTCGCAGTGACCAGTTATCCCGGCCAGTCTTTCCAGGGTACAGTTGCCCGGATAAGTCCCCAGTCCATTACTGTGAGCAATGTACAAGTATATGAGGTAGATATTGCCACTAAAGATTTATCAAATAAGCTGCGGGCTGGTATGTCGGTAACAGCAAATATTATTATTGATAAACGGGATAATGCTACCATGGTACCCAATATAGCATTCTCATATGCTCAGAACTTCATGAAGAATAATAGTCAGAATAATACGACGAAATCAACCAAGCCAGATAATCAAAAATCCACCGCCGAACAAGGAAATTCAAAACTAACTGAAAATGCTGCCCCCAAAAACGATAAAAATTTAAAGCAGGTAGTTATTCTTCAGGATGGCAAGCCGGTTTTAAAACAGATTGCGGTAGGTTTGAGTGATGGACAAAATACCGAAGTTATCGAAGGTTTAGATCCAGGTGACAAGGTGGTAGTTGGTACCAGTGGAATTGCTCAGAATAATTCGTCGGGTCAGCAAAACAGCTCACAGCAGCGTGCACCTGGACCGGTGAGCGGCGGTGTACGTATTCAGAGCAGATAGTATCTGGATCTTGTCCGGAAGGGGTTTTTTAATGGCTGATATTAATATTAGAATCGAGCAAATAACCAAGACTTATTATGGAACAGATACGCCGGTTCACGCTTTGCGCGGTATATCTCTGGTACTGGACAAGCCGGAGATGGTAGCTATTATGGGTCAATCCGGGTCGGGCAAATCGACTTTGATGAATATATTAGGCTGTCTGGATAAACCAGACGGTGGTGTATATACCTTTGCCGGTTTAAATGTAATGCAGATGAACCGGGAGCAGTTGGCTTACCTGCGTAACCGTCGCATAGGTTTTGTTTTTCAAAATTTTAACCTGCTGGCTCGTACTACTGCACTGGAAAACGTTTGTTTGCCACTGAGCTATGCAGGGGTACGCGGAGCTGCAGCCGAGAAACGTGCAAGGGAGATGCTGGAAATGGTAGGGTTGGCTGGCCGTGAACACCACCGCTCCACCCAGATGTCTGGCGGGCAGCAGCAGCGGGTAGCCATAGCCAGAGCTCTGGTCAATGATCCCGATTTATTGCTGGCGGATGAGCCTACCGGGGCTCTTGACAGCAAGACCTCCATAGAGATTATGACCCTGCTGCAACAATTAAACCGGGAACAGTCCTTGAGCATAATAATCGTTACGCATGATCCGGAAATTGCCAGGTACTGTGGCCGCACTATTCGTCTCCGTGACGGGCTTATTATAGATGAAGAATAACCTGCCAGTTCCGCGAGATATTTATACAGTCAACTAAGGAGGCTTTCTGGATGGATCTTTTAGCCATATTTCGCACCGCCTGGCGCAGCCTGGCTGTAAATAAAATGCGTTCGATACTAACGGCATTAGGAATTATTATTGGAGTAGCGTCAGTAATTATGATGGTATCTTTAAGTCAGGGAGCAACTGCCGGAATTACTAACCGCATTGCCAGCATGGGTACCAATATTATTCAGATAATGCCCAGCTGGGGGCGTGCCGCGGGAGGCGCGGGAGTTTTGCGGCTCGAAGACGCCCAGGCCCTGGCGCAGCTTCCGTATGTAAACAATGTTGCGCCTTTGGTAGAAAGCAATGTTACGGCTGCAGTAGGCAGCTTAACCTGGAATGCTACAGTTGCAGGAACAACCCCGGAAATGGAAGCAATAAAGGGATGGCAGTTATCCACGGGAGGTTTTTTTACCCAGGCAGATGTAGATAATATGGCCTTGTCGGCTGTTATTGGACATACCGTAGCGGAAAATCTATTTCCCGGAGTAGAAGTGCCGATTGGCACTGGGTTACGCATAAATGGCTTGTCTTTTACAATTGTGGGGGTGCTG
>JAQVWS010000094.1 GCA_028709585.1 Syntrophomonas sp.
ATCAATCCCGATATGAGACGTATTTTCCTGCGCATTAATGAAACCGGGATACAATATCATTACAATGATATGTGGGTTGGAACAATTGCCGGTGAATCCAGATTTCTCCTTGAGCCTCAAAAAGCTTTTTATGCAACTCTGGGAATTAAACTACACCAACGTTTTATTCCTATTTTAAATTCCAGTACGATAATGCTCCATGATATATAATGATGATCTTCGCAAGCATTCAAACATTTTGAATGTTAAGAGGTATGACGACATTTTTGATCGCCGTCAGCTTGTTATATCATCATATATATTCTATAATTCTTAGTTAAATAGTCGTATTTAAAGCGAAAGGAGTTGCGTTAATAAACATGCAGCTAGGACATGTATTGGCCGTCAATATCTCCGCAAAAAGGGGCGAAAAAAAACATAATATCAATGAAGCTTATATAAAAACCAATTGGGGTATCGAAGTAGATGCCCACAGCGGAGACTGGCACCGACAGGTCAGCCTTTTATCTCTGTCAAGCGTGGAAAAGATGAGAGCTTTGGGAGCGGTTATCGATTATGGAGATTTTGCCGAAAACCTGACCGTAGATGGAATTGATGTAGCCACCCTGCCAATTGGAGCCCGCCTGCAGATCGGAGAAGTGCAGATGGAAATTACGCAGATTGGCAAAGAGTGTCACAACAAGGCCTGCGCCATCAAAAAGCAGGTTGGAACCTGCGTAATGCCCATTGAAGGAGTTTTTGCCAAGGTGCTTAATGATGGTTGGGTTAAAACCGGTGATAAAGTTCAGATTATCAAAAAATAATATACTTGACAATAACTATGGGAATTATATATATTTACTTTGAGCTGACAACAGCGAATAAGAAAAGGGAGTGGATAACGAAGTGCCTGAACATTCAATCTCTAAGCCCAGAGAGATAACTTTTTACAACCATGGAGTAATAGAACATATTGAGGATTTGGTGGTCCAGGAGACTCCTTTGACTCTTTTTCTCAATCATACTGAGCTGGCCACGATGATCTGTTCTCCCCATGGGTATAAGGAGTTGGGGGTAGGTTTTTTACTCACCGAAGGATTGGTGCAAAAACCTTCTGATATTGTTGACATTTCCTGTCGGGAAGAAGATGGTTTGCTATGGATTGAAACCAGTTCTCCGGTTCCTCAGACCAATAATTTCTTGCGCCGTCATATAGCCAGTTGCTGCGGCAAGAGCCGGGCCGGTCTATACTTCATTAATGACGCCCGCCAGCTCAAACCGGTTCAGTCGAATGCAAGATTTACACCGGAACATCTCCTTAAAATGATTAATCTATTAGAGGAAAAATCCGCTACTTTTAAGCGAACCGGCGGAGTACACAGCGCCGCACTGGCGGACAGCTCCGGCATGCTGTGCATGTATGAAGATATTGGCCGCCACAATGCAGTGGACAAGGTATTAGGGTACGCGTTCTTAAATAACATTCCCGCCGATGATAAATGTTTATTACTCAGTGGACGAGTTGCCTCTGAGATTCTAATAAAAGCTGTCCGCGCCAATATACCACTGGTTCTATCACGCTCGGCACCTACCGGACTAACGATTGATTTAGCGGAAGAGATGAACATTACTGTAGTGGGATTTGCAAGAGGTCAGAGATTTAGTATTTATAGCCACCAGGAAAAAATAATCATATAGGCGGTGATTAAGTTGCGTACAGCAGAAGATAGGCTCTTAATGGAAGAAATCATAAGAATTAAACAGGAAAAATCCATTTATATCATTGCTCACTATTATACCAAAAATGAAATCCAGGATATGGCTGATTTTGTTGGTGACTCATATGCCATGGCGGTAGCTGCCAAGAACTCCCCTTGTGATACCATTCTGGTAGCCGGGGTTGATTTTATGGCTGAATCTGCTGCTATTCTCTGCCCGACTAAAATGGTTCTTTCTCCCGAACCGAAAGCCACCTGCCCCATGGCCAACAGTGTTGAAGTCAGCCATGTCTCGAAGTTCAGGCAGGAGCACCCGGATGGACTGGTTGTAAGTTATGTTAACACTCCGGCAGCTATAAAAGCGGTGAGTGATATATGTTGTACCTCCTCCAATGCCGTAAAAATTATTGAGAAACTACCGCCGGATACGAAGATTTTCTTTATACCTGATCAGAATCTGGGTAATTATGTGGCCAGTGAATTAAAGCGGTCACTGGAATTTTTCCCTTCTGGTTGTCCTATTCACACTGCAGTTACCAGGGAGGACATTTTGCAGCGTAAGGCGGAACACCCTAGCGCCCAGGTGCTGGTTCACCCGGAATGTATCCCCGAGGTTGCAGCTATGGCCGATTATGTAGGCAGTACCGCAGGGATGCTTGCTTATTCCTCGAAATCTGCTGCGGATGCTTTTATTATTGTCACCGAAGGCGGTATTATGCATTCGATCAATAAGGCCAATCCTGGCAAAAAGCTTATTTTAGCCAGAGAAGACCTTGTTTGCCCAGACATGAAGGACATTACCCTGGAAAAGATCCTGTATTCCTTAATAAATCTGCAGACCCCAATAACAGTTGCAGAAGATATTCGGGTAAAAGCCGCCATAGCTTTGGAGAAAATGATTGAGTATTCTTCGAATTAACCAGGCGAGGAGACATGTAGCATGAAATTATCTACCAAAGGCAGATATGGGCTGCGAGCCATGATTGATCTGGCTCAATGCGAGGATAAATACCCTATCGCTGCTCATATCATTGCGGAACGGCAAGGTATATCCGAGCGTTATCTGGAGCAGCTTATGGTACCTTTAAAAAGATCCGGGTTAGTGAAAAGTGTACGAGGTTCCCAGGGCGGATATACCCTGGGTAAAAATCCCCAGGATATTACTGCCGGAGATATAGTGCGCGTATTGGAAGGCCCGATCGCACCGGTGGAATGCGTTAGTGAAACCAATCCTGAAGCATGTCTGCGGGCTGACTACTGTGTAACCCGCGTTTTATGGACCAAAGTAAGGGATTCTATTGCAGAAATTCTGGATTCGTGTACCCTGGCTGATCTTGCCAAAGATGCCCAACAGCTGCCGGCAAAGAATTCCTTTGTATATAGGATATGACCACCTTACAAACTACAAGAAGGGGATAAAAAGAATGAAATCTATCTATATGGATCACAGCGCTACCACACCGGTTGATCCGGAAGTTTTTGACGCTATGATACCCTACTTTACCGATATTTATGGTAATGCTTCCAGTGTTCACTCACAGGGCCAAAAGGCTACCCGCGCGGTTGAACATGCCCGTGAACAGGTAGCCCAGTTAATAGGAGCATCACCGAGGGAAATTATATTCACCAGCGGAGGCACGGAAGCAGACAATCAAGCTATTATCACTATTATGGCGGCTAATAAAAAAGGTAAACATTTTATAACCTCGGCGATCGAACATCATGCAGTTTTGCATACTGGCGAATATCTGGTCAAGCAGGGTTATGAATTAACCATCCTGCCGGTTAATTCATTTGGAGTGGTAGAACCGGATACCCTCCGGGCTGCTCTTCGACCTGATACGGCACTGGTTTCTATCATGCATGCCAATAATGAAGTGGGAACTATAGAAGAAATTAAAGAACTGGCAGCAATCAGTCATGAGGCTGGTGCGCTTTTTCATACTGATGCAGTCCAGTCAGTAGGCAAGATTCCAGTGGATGTGAAAGACCTGGGAGTAGATCTGCTTTCGGCATCCAGCCACAAACTATATGGACCTAAAGGGATCGGATGCCTGTTTATTAAAAAAGGCGTTGGCATTAGCAGTTATCTCCACGGTGGAGGACATGAACGTAATTTGCGGGCTGGCACAGTTAATGTACCGGGCGTGGTAGGATTTGGTAAAGCAGCTGAACTGGCCAACCAAAGATTGCCCCAAAATGCAGAATATTTAAAGATCTTAGCACAGCGTTTAACCAAGGGTATTTTAGAAACTACTCCTAACACTATACTTACCGGACACCCGGTTAATCGTCTGCCAGGTAACGTTAGTGTTTGCTTTGATTATGTGGAAGGAGAATCCATTCTATTGATGCTGGACAGCTATGGAATCATGGCTTCCAGTGGGTCAGCCTGCACCTCCGGATCACTGGACCCTTCCCATGTACTTCTGGCTCTGGGACTGTCTCATGAAACTGCACATGGTTCGCTGCGCCTAACGATGGGTAAAGATAATACCACGGAGGATGTTGACTATGTCCTGGAAAAACTTCCTTCGATTATTAAGAATCTACGTATGATGTCTCCATTGGGAAAGTAAGGAGGAATAAATATGGATTACTCGCAAAAAGTAATGGATCATTTTATGAACCCGCGTAATGTTGGCAAGATTGATCTGGCAAATGGTATTGGTGAAGTTGGCAACCCAACCTGTGGTGATATTATGCATATAGAAATTGAAGTTAAAGAAGACAAAATAATAGATATCAAATTCCAAACTTTTGGATGTGCCGCTGCCATCGCCACCAGTAGTATGGTAACCGAAATGGTAAAAGGCAAAACTCTGGAAGAGGCAGAAAAGATTACTAACCGAACTGTAGCCGAGGCTCTGGATGGTTTACCGCCGGTAAAAATGCATTGTTCAAATCTAGCCGCTGATGCTCTGCACGAAGCAATTAAAAATTACCGCCAAGGTCAGGGATCTTCAGCTAATGTCCAGAAAGGCTGCTGCAAGCAGCTGTCCAACTCATGTTGTATTAATATTGAGGAACAGCCAGAGCAATAAATAAACCGGTCAAGGAGGAGGCAGTTCTTCTGTTCTGCTGGTTTTCTCTTATCCTGTTACCCGAAAGAAGGCGCAAAGTATTGAGCAAGAAAGTTATTGTTGCCATGAGCGGAGGGGTAGACAGTTCAGTTGCGGCTCTCCTGTTAAAGCAACAAGGATTCGAAGTAATTGGCATCACCATGCAAATCTGGCAGGGTATCGAAAAACAAACCGGGGCCTGCTGCAGCTTGGAAGCAGTAAAAGATGCTCGAAAAGTAGCCGGGCAGCTTAACATCCCTCATTATGTATTTAACTTCCAGGAGGAATTCAGGATAAAAGTAATCGATTACTTTTGTCAGGAATATCTGGCCGGACGAACCCCTAATCCATGTATTGTATGCAACAGTTGCCTGAAATTTGAGTCGCTCTTAAACAAAGCAATTGCCATGGATGCGGATTACATTGCTACCGGCCACTATGCCTGTATTGCCCGGGATGATTCCTCGGGCCTGTTTAGCCTGTCAACCGGTCTGGATAAAAGTAAAGACCAAAGTTATGCCCTCTATTCCATGAATCAGTATCAATTGGCACATACGCTGTTTCCTCTGGGCACTTATAACAAGCAAGAAATACGCATCATGGCTGAAAATGCTAATCTGGCTGTATCTTCCAAGGCCGATAGTCAGGACTTATGTTTTGTGCCCCGCGGCAGCTACGGTGAGTTTGTGGATAAATATTTGGGATTAGGCAGGCCATCCGGCATGTTCCGCTCATTAACCGGCGAATTTCTGGGTTTCCATAAGGGAATACATCACTATACCATTGGCCAGAGGAAAGGTCTGGGATTGCCGCTGGGGTTTCCCGCTTATGTTACCGGCATCGATGCAGATACTAACACAGTTTGGGTAGGAGAAAACCAGGATCTTTTCCATAATTGTCTTATCGCCGAAAATGCCCACTATATATCAGGAATTCCCTGGACAAAGCCTAAGAAGCTAACCGCAAAGATCAGGTATTCATCCCCGCAGGTTCCTGCCCTGATAACTCCCTTGGAGGGTGAAAGAATACGAGTGCACTTTGATAAACCCCAGAGGGCCATCACCCCTGGACAGGCTGTAGTACTATATGCTGAAGACCAGGTTTTAGGGGGAGGAACCATTGTGGCAGCAAGTAACCTCCAACTGCCAGCGGAGGCCAAAAGGGTTATGGGTTAGATTCCTGCAGGCCTATATTCCTTATTTCAGGTCGTCCAGATCATAAGGCGTCTCCTGGTATACGTGATAATTCAGCCAGTTGGTGAATAATAGGTTAGCGTGACCCCGCCATTTTACCATAGGAAGCTGAGTAGGATCATTATTGGGAAAATAATTCTTGGGAATAGCTGTATCCAAGCCTCTAGACACATCGCGTTCGTACTCTGACTTCAAACTATTATCATCATACTCGGAATGTCCCGTCACAAAGATCAATCGTCCGTCTTTAGAAGATACAATGTATACTCCTGCCTCATCAGACTCGGCTAGAATCTCAATATCCTTTACTTTTTCAATATCCTCCCGTTTTATTTCAGTATGACGGGAGTGAGGCACATAGAATTCATCATCAAAACCCCGCAAAAGAGGAACATTCCTTTTGTTAATTTTGTGCAGGAAAACGCCAAACATTTTAGCATCCAGCGGGTATTTGGGAATGCCATAATGATGGTACAGCCCTGCCTGGGCCCCCACACAGATATGCAGGGTTGAAAAAACGCTGCGCCGCGACCAATCCATAATTTCCTGCAGTTCTTTCCAGTAAGTCAGTTCTTCAAATTCCAATAGTTCTACAGGTGCTCCGGTTATAATCATACCGTCAAACTTTTTATCCTTGATATCATCAAAAGTATTATAAAAATTGGCCAGGTATTCCTGCGAGGTATTCTTGGAAATATGAGAAATAGGAAATAATAGAACGATCTCCACCTGCAGGGGTGAATTGCCCAACAACCGCAGCAATTGGGTCTCAGTAACGCTTTTTAAAGGCATCAGGTTCAGGATTACTATCCTGAGCGGACGTATATCCTGAGTGTAAGCGCGCCTCTCATCCATAATAAAAATGTTTTCATTAGTTAAGATCTGGGTAGCCGGAAGATTATCCGGTATTTTTATTGGCATTTGCTTTCTCCTTAATTGTATAGAATAATTATGCTTCCTGGAATACTGGGTGGGATAGGTATCTCTCCCCCGTATCGGGCAAAAGGACTACAATCGTTCTGCCTTTGTTTTCAGGCCTCTTAGCTATCTGTGTTGCAGCAAAGGCAGCCGCACCCGAAGATATACCTACCAGCAAGCCCTCGGTCTGAGCCAAACTTCTGGCAACACTAAAAGCTTCTTCCGTTTTAACCCTAAATATCTCGTTGATTACATTAGGATTAAAAACCCTGGGTATAAAACCTGCCCCTAATCCTTGAAGCTTATGGGGCCCAGACGATCCCCCCGAAAGAACCGGGGAATCATAAGGCTCTATAGCAATAATCTGAACACTTGGTTTTCTCTCTTTCAGTAATTCACCAACACCGGTAACCGTTCCGCCTGTTCCTACACCCGCGATAAATATATCCACAGCCCCTTCTGTATCTTTCCAGATCTCTTCGCCGGTTGTTTCCCGGTGAATAGCTGGATTGGACGGATTTCCAAACTGATTGGGTATAAATGAATTTGGTATCTGGGCAGCCAAATCTTCTGCTCTTTTTATTGCCCCATGCATACCCTCTATACCAGGTGTTAAGACCACTTCGGCCCCCAGGGCTATCAAGAGGCTTCTTCTTTCTATCGTCATGGTATCAGGCATAGTCAATATCAAACGATATCCTCTGGCTGCTGCTACGAAGGCAAGGGCTATTCCAGTATTTCCGCTGGTAGGCTCAATAATAACCGATTTACTATTCAACAGTCCTCCTTCTTCAGCATCTTTAATCATAGCATAACCAATCCGATCTTTTACGCTGCCTGTCGGGTTAAAATATTCCAGCTTGGCAATAAGCCGGGCTTCAAGGTTATTGACCTTATTATAGTTGGATAATTCCAAAAGGGGTGTATTGCCTATTAAGTCAGTTAAATTTCTAGCTATTCTACTCATATTAATTTCTCCTTTTAATTATTAATAATCTTTAATCCTGGCAGCTTTCTCCAAAGCCTGATCAAGATCGAATATTAAGTCCTCGACATCTTCTATGCCTATGGAAAGCCTGATCTGGTCAGGAGTTACTCCCGCATCCGCCAATTCTTCTTCAGATAGCTGTGAATGAGTAGTGCTGGCAGGATGGATTACCAAAGACTTTGCATCGGCTACATTAGCCAAGAGCGAAAATATTTCCAGGCTGTCTATAAATTTTATACCTGCTTCAAGTCCGCCCTTTATGCCAAATGTAAATATTGATCCGGCTCCTTTGGGCAGATATTTCTTAGCCAGATTATAGTATTTGTCACCTTCCAGACCGGGGTAATTTACCCAGGACACCTGAGGATGATCTTTTAAATACCGGGTAATAATCTTAGTATTGGCAACATGTCTTTCAACTCGTAATGAAAGGGTTTCCAATCCCTGTATAAGCATATGTAACAGCGGCCGAACCGGAGGATGTTGCTAAAGCGCCTACGCCGCCTTCCAACGCTGCCACTCTTTGTTCAAAAACATCGGTGGTAGGATTCATAATCCGGGTGTAAATATTGCCCGGTTCTCTTAGTGCAAACAGATCTGCTGCATGTTGGGCATTATTAAAAACATAAGACGTAGTCTGATAGATAGGGACCGCCCTGGAACCCGTGGTGGGGGCCGCCTGCTGCCCCGCATGAACCTGCAATGTATCAAACTTTAGCTTTTTTTCACTCATGCTTACTTCTTCCCTTTTTTGCTATAATTCCTATGCATTATTTTGCTTTAACCATATCTACAAGTAGATATTTGCATTTATAACTTCCTCATTGCCCAGTAAGCCTATCAGGTTAGTACAATATTATTGAATTGGATAATCATTGTCAACTTCAATATGTAATAGCAGTTATATTTTTACCTGCAAATTCATATTAGGATTTGTTAGGCGGGTACTTCTGTTCTAGTGCTAAAATGCTGATACTCTTTATCTATAGCACCCATTGGATCCAGGCATTTACATC
>JAQVWS010000095.1 GCA_028709585.1 Syntrophomonas sp.
TGAAATAGTTGCTGCACCTGTTCTGGCACAGGTGCAGGTAGGATAATAATAAATCATAAGGCGGTATCAACTATGGATATGTATTCTAGCCTAAAAATGGCTTGGCACAGCTTCATAGCCAACAAAATGCGCTCTTTCCTTACCATGCTGGGGGTTATTATAGGGGTAGGTGCAGTTAGAGCTATGGTAGCAATGAGCCAGGGAACTGCCGCCGGCATTACCTCAAGGATTTCCAGTATGGGGTCTAATCTGCTGACTATTTCAGCCGGAGGCAGCAGCGGACCAATAAGAGGTTTAACCACATCCAAGTTGACCAACGGTGATGTTGAAGCCATAAAAAATCTGCCCCTGGTCAAATATGCAGCTGCGGAATCCAGCATAAACAATGCCACCATTGCCATAGGCAGCAGTACCTGGACAACAACGGTTGATGGTACTGCCCCGGAGTTAATGACTATAAAGAACTGGGCTACAGTTCAGGGAGCATTTTTTACAAACAGTGACGTTGACAGTGTAAAACGGGTTGCGGTTCTGGGCAATACGGTAGTTGCCAACCTTTTTCCTGATGGAAAAAGCCCTCTGGGACAGAGCATTAAGATTAATGGTCTTAGCTTTAATGTAGTTGGCGTGCTTAGCACCAAAGGAAGCAGCGGTCCTGATGACCCCGATGATATCATATATATACCCTTAAGTACTGCTCAGCAGAGGCTTTTAGGGTCAGCGACTGTAAGAACGATCAGTGTGCAGGGCATAAACGAGGAATCACTGACACCATTAAAAGAATACATAAGTACTCTGTTGCGTCAGCGTCACCGCCTGGCTGCAACCGCGGAAGATGATTTTAGAATTCGGGACATGGCTGAGATATTGGCAACTCTTGAGGATACTACCAAAATGCTGACTTTTTTGCTGGGAGGCATTGCAGGTGTATCTTTACTGGTTGGGGGCATAGGCATTATGAATATCATGCTGGTATCCGTAACCGAGAGAACTAGAGAAATAGGCATTCGTATGGCTATAGGGGCTACAACCAGGGCTATTCTCACTCAATTTATCATCGAGGCCTTGTTGTTATGCTTTATTGGAGGAATTATCGGGGTTTTATTAGGATGGGGAGCATCAGAACTGCTTAGTATATTTGCCGGTTTGACTATGAAGGTAGAACTATGGTTAATTGCTGTGTCTATGGGATTTGCTGTTATGATAGGATTGTTTTTTGGATACTATCCGGCTCGTAAAGCATCAAATTTAAATCCTATCGATGCCCTGCGGTTTGAATAATTTTGATGGCTGTGAATTATTAATTCGGCCCTAAGGTTTATTCGCTGAGAATTTTCGGGATTATATTTGTCGTTGCTAGCGGAATAAACGATTGCTTTTGCTGATCTGCATCCCGGATATTATTTCTAGGAGTGATATAATTAGTTGAGTCTTAATTTAGGAAAAGCCATGTTTGGATAGAAGGCGGTTGATGCGGAATGCAACAATTAAAGGGAATAAAGATACTATTAGTGGATGATGAACCGAATATTCTGCAATTCTTAGAGATTGGTCTGCAGAATGAAGGATTTGAAGTGCAGGGCGCCCAGGATGGCATGACAGCCATCAACCTGATAAGGCAATTTCATCCCCATGTGGTTGTACTCGATGTAATGATGCCGGGAATGGATGGTTTTGAAGTATGCCGGATGCTGAAAAAAACCGAACATGCAGCGGTTATTATGCTGACGGCCAAGGATGAAGTAGATGATCGGGTGAAGGGTCTAATGACCGGTGCCGACGATTACATAGTAAAACCCTTTAGTTTTGAAGAGCTCTTAGCCAGGATTTATGCTCGAATCCGCAATCAGTTTCCCCACCTTTTTGGTGAAGTAGCGATCGGGCCTTTTCACATTGATGATCGCCGCAAGGAGATAAGGTATGAAAACCAGGTACTGGAACTATCTCCAACTGAATATGAGCTTCTTAAGTATTTAATTCTTAATCATGGATTGGTTATAAATAAAACCATGATATTAGATAATGTGTGGGGCTATGACTTTGGGGGAGAACAAAATATTGTGGAGGTGTATATTCGTTCATTAAGATATAAATTGAACGATAAAGACCATCGCTTGATACGAACCTTAAGAGGATCAGGTTACCGGGTTGATCTATCATGAATGCCAAAAAGAGTATATCATCCAAAGCTTTTTTATTACCTAAATCATTACGGCTGCAGCTATTATCCCGTTCCTTGCTTATACTGGCAGGTTTGCTGGTACTGGTAGGTCTCCTGCAGTATGTTTTTATGCAGGAGGTTATTTATAAAAACAAGGCTGAAAGCCTGCAAAGCCAGATCATGTCGTTTCCCGCGGAGGCCTTTACTCAGATAAGCCCTGACTTAAAAAATGGAACGAGGGCTTTGCCACGTATTTTTATACCGGAAGCCAGCATAGCTTTTATTGATGTACAAGGCAACTATTCAGTATTGGCAAACGGACCTGATAATATCAAGACTGTTCAATTAGATATGCAAGAATATATGAGTGTTATTAACATACAAAGAGTGCAAGCAGACACTATTAAAAAAGGCAGGCCAGGTAAACCATATAAACCTGAACTGAACTTTAAAATAATCGATAACGGGGGAATAGAACAATTAATAGTTTTACAGCCTGTAATATCGATCCCCGAACACAATACCCTAGGATTGGTTCAGATAAGTGTGTTGACCGCTCCTTTGAAGAAGCTGTTGCTTCGTCAGTTATTCATTTATTTTATTATTTCCTTGGCCGCACTGTTGCTTGGATTGCTGGCTTTCCTGCCGGTACTTAACAAAACGCTGATTCCCTTATCAAATATGGTAGACACCGCAGGACAGATTGATGCCGGAAATTTAGACAGGCGTTTTCCAACTAACCAGGGACAATCGGAAATTGACCGTTTAACCGAATCCTTTAATAGTATGCTGGAGCGTTTGGAAACATCCTTTGCTACTGAAAAAGAAACCCAGGAGCAGATGCGTCGTTTTATAGCGGTTGCTTCTCATGAGCTTCGCACCCCATTAACCTCCATTCGCGGATTTGTAGAAATCCTGCTCCGGGGAGCGGTTAATCAGCCAGGGCAGCTGGATAAATCCTTGAAAAGCATGCATAGTGAATCGCTGCGCCTGAACAAATTGGTTAATGATCTCCTCCTCTTGAGTAAACTTGATCGACAATCTAAACTGGAGATAAAAAAAGGTCCCCTTGATAAGTTAATCCTGGAGATGGAACCACAGCTTCGTATTCTTGCTGGCAATAGAAAGATAAGTTTTAGTATTGAGCCAGATGTCAAATGTAAATTTGACCAGGATCAAATGAAACAGGTTGTTTTGAATCTGTTTCATAATGCAGTGCAATATACCGATCCTAAAAACGGCCATATACAAGTGATTGTCAAAAAAGATGGCTCGGGAGTGCAATTATCCGTTAAAGACAATGGAGTAGGGATCAGTGACGCGCATTTGCCCCACGTTTTTGATCGGTTTTACCGGAGCGATTCTTCCCGAACCCGCAAAGACGGGGGCGCCGGTTTAGGTTTATCGATTACAAAATCTATTGTAGAGGCTCATGGAGGAATTATTAAAGCTACCGGTCATGAAGGAGAAGGAGCCACATTAAACGTGTGGATTCCGGAATAAAAGTAAGTATTTGGGGATACCTAATAATCGAATTAAATAAAATGACATTTATACTTGATTAAATTGTATGAATGTCATTTTTTTGTTAATAAGAAAGGTTAGTTTTGGAAATATTAATCAATAAAGAAAGGTAAATAATCATCAATCGATGGAATAAATGCTTGATAAAGTCAGGAGGCAATCTAATGATAAGCAATATCCGCTATACCATTATTATACCAGTCTATAATGAAGAGGCCGTTATACATGAAACCTATCGCCGTTTGAGCCGGGTCATGGAATCAGTCGGTGAGACATATGAATTGCTGTTTATTAACGATGGAAGTGATGATCGGACCGCACAACTGATCGATGAATTAGCTGGAAAAGATCAGAGGATTAAACTGCTCGATTTCTCAAGGAACTTTGGCCATCAGATTGCAATAACCGCTGGTATGGACTATGCTCGCGGTGATGCGGTAATAATAATTGATGCTGATTTACAGGACCCGCCCGAGTTAATACCGCAAATGATTGCCAAATGGAAAGAAGGCTATGAGGTTGTTTATGCAAAGCGCTCCCATAGGAAGGGCGAAACATTGTTTAAAAAATGGACCGCAGCTTGTTTCTACCGGCTGATGAGTATTTTGACTGAGGTTAAAATACCACTGGATACAGGTGATTTTCGCCTCATGGACCGCAAGGTATGTGACGCTATGCAAACTATCCGGGAGAAAAATCGTTTTGTGCGCGGTCTGGTAAGCTGGGTAGGTTTTCGCCAGATTGCGGTTGAATATATTCGTGAAGAACGATATGCAGGTGAAACCAAATATCCCTTTAAGAAAATGCTGCGGTTTTCAATTGATGGTATTACCTCGTTCTCCTATAAACCTTTAAAAGCGGCTGCTTTTTTGGGGATCGTAGTAACCTTGGTCAGTTTGGCATTTCTGCTTTTTTCCCTGATTGAGAAATATTTCGGTATTGATAGCAGTGCCGGTGCGGGTTTGGCACCGTTATTGGCCTGCTTATTCCTAATGAATGGGGTTGTTCTTATTATGTTAGGGATAATTGGAGAGTATATCGGCAGAATATATGATGAAAGCAAAAACCGGCCCCTTTATATTTTGCGCAATCAGGATAAAAAGGAAAAGTCCAGGCTCAAAGAGGTGAAACTCAGTGTTCAACGATAAAAAGAAATATGCGCAGTTCTTGCGTTTTTGTACGGTGGGGTTAGGTAATACTTCGGTGGACTTTGCAGCTTTTTTTATCCTTAGTTGGGCTGGAATACCCTACCTGTTAGCGCAAGTGTTATCATATTCGGCCGGAGTATTAAATAGTTTCATATTTAATAGAAAATGGACATTTAAAGTAACAGGTAAAACCAACCTGGCTGAGATAATGAAATTTATCTTTATAAACAGTTTTTCTATTTTGGTATCATCCTGTATGCTTTTTATTCTACATGATATAAATTCGCTTAATATTTGGTTGGCAAAGATTGCAGCTACTGGAATAGCCATTACAGTAAACTATTTGGGTAGCCGTATATGGGTATTTGCTGCTAATAGGCCCATAACCGGAAATTATATGTAAACCCAGCATATTTAAATCGATAGGAGAAATGAATGCAAACCATATTGGTTACTGGAGGCGCTGGTTATATTGGCAGCCATACTGTTCGAGAATTAATAAAAAACGGGATTAAGGTTGTGGTATTGGACAATTTGACTACCGGACATCGTGAAGCAGTAGGAACCCAGAATTTTTATGAAGGTGATATTGCTGATTCTGTAATGGTGAAAACAATAATAAAAGAGCATCATATTCGCTCGGTTATACACCTGGCCTCCAAAAGCCAGGTAAGTGAGTCACTGGCAAAACCTGAGCTATATTTTTATGAAAATACGGTAAAGTCTTTTACATTTATGCAAGCGGCAATTGAAGCCGGAGTAAAGTATTTTGTGTTTTCATCGACTGCTGCTGTATATGGCCTTCCCGAAAACATACCTATAAAAGAAGAAACAATGCCAGTACCTATTAATCCCTACGGTGCATCGAAACGTATGATTGAAGAGTATCTGGAATGGATTGGCAAAGTGCATGGAATCGGCTGGATAGCCCTGCGGTATTTTAATGCCGCCGGCGCATCTTTAGATGGAATTTTAGGTGAAGACCACCATCCCGAATCACATCTTATTCCTTTAATTATGCACACATCTCTGGGACTGAGAGAAAAGCTATTCCTGTATGGAGATGATTACGATACCGAGGATGGCACATGTATTCGTGATTATGTGCATGTGGTTGACCTGGCCCAAGCCCATATTCT
The DNA here is from genome assembly GCA_028709585.1 of Syntrophomonas sp. Taxonomy (GTDB): domain Bacteria; phylum Bacillota; class Syntrophomonadia; order Syntrophomonadales; family Syntrophomonadaceae; genus PHAA01. Next base: position 5,973 of record JAQVWS010000095.1, read on the forward strand.
AGCGTTGCGTTCATTAATTGAAGGTTTGCCCAGCCAGGCTTTGAATGTGGGAACAGGGAGGGGTGCATCGGTTATGAAAATAATCAAGAAATCTGAGGAAATTACTGGAACTACTATTAAAATAGAAACCAAAGCACGCAGAGTAGGCGACCCCCACATTCTGGTAGCTGATAATAGCGCTATCTATGATGCAGTGGGCTGGAAACCAAGCTATAGCGATATAGAGACGATCTTAAGCAGCGCTTGGCGTTGGCATCATAGTCATCCCTACGGTTACAGTCAATATATAACCAGTTAACCTAAAAAAGGACGCTGTAATGTAGCACAGCGCCGCATAAAAATTATGTGAGGTAATAGTAATCTACTTATTTTTGTGATGTTTATCAGTAGCCTCATCTCTGATTTCATTTCGCATGCCTTTAAGTGCATCATTTCTTCTTTTATTTTTCTTCTTTAATGATTTTTTCTGTTGGGGGTCATCGGTCAAAGCCATCATTTCTTCTGCGGCCTCCATATTCTGGATGGTATGGTCGATACTAAACTGAATTTTATCGACATTATCTCTGCGATCATCTGGATTGTGTTTTTTCATAGTTTAATAATGCTCCTTTAATTTATTTTTGTAATAATAATATTGTTTGAAAAAGAAAAAATTTTATACTTTGATAGCGTTTTTATTGTAAGTGCAAGAACTATACTGTATAGAAGTAAACTAGTATAGAGAAGTAGTGGAATATAAAAAAAATAACAGTTAGGGTGTGAAATAAATGCAGAGAATAAAGGAGCTATTCCTGAATACAACCAAGAGACTTTTTGAGGCGGTTTCACGCTTTCCCTTGACCGTAATCTGTCTGGTATCTGCTTCAGTATTAATCTGTTACATGATATCCCTGGATATTGAACCTGACCTGGCAGTTCAAAAACTGATGTTTACTTTTTTATTAGGCTCATTTCTGGGAGTGGCCGCTCAGTTTTTATGTGAACGCTTTAAGAGGCTGCAAACTGTGCGGATGGCAGTATATGGCGTATCAATACTTATTATTGCGGGCTATTATCTGATATTAATGCCGGCTACCAGTATTAGCGCAGAGGTTGCGGTGCGCACCCTGGTAGCTGTCTTTGCCATGTTCTGCGTATTTATATGGGTGCCTTCATATCGGAGTAAAGTGGACTTTAATGCGGTCACTCTTACCCATTTTAAATCGGCTTTAATATCCGTGTTATACTCAGGGGTACTTTCAGCTGGCTTCGCAAGTATAATAGCTACAATCGACATATTGCTTTTCAGCGTTGATGATAAAGCATATGCATATATGATGACGATCATTTGGGTTCTATTTGCGACGATTTATTACTTGTCACTCCTGCCTCGCTATAACTCGGAAGATAAAACCCAGCAAGCTTATGCCCGTCTTGCAGCCCAATATCCTAAATTTTTGCAGATATTGATCTCCTATATTGCAATTCCCCTGGTGGCCACTTATACCTTGGTCTTGGCCGCTTATTTTATAAAAATACTGATTACTCTAAAATGGCCGTCCGGGCAGTTAGGAGGCATGGTCTTGGCCTATTCAGCCGCCGGACTGATTATTTATATCTTGGCCAGCCTTATTGACAATCGCTTTGCTAAATCTTACCGGTTGATTTTTCCAAAAGTGCTGATACCAATCGTTATTATGCAGCTAATCTCGGTGGGAATACGTTTAGATGCCTATGGGGTTACTGAATCACGCTATTATGTTGCACTTTTTGGACTGTTTTCATTAATATGCGCCATTGCCTTAAGTTTTAAACCGGTTTCCCAAAACGGTATAATAGCGCTGCTTGCGGCTGGTTTGGCTATATTGTCAGTTCTGCCGCCCATCGATGCGTTTTCGGTATCAAAATCCAGTCAGATAAACAGGATTGAAACCATACTCAGCGCAGAAAATATATTGATAGACGGCAAGATAAGCCCCCAAGCCGATGTTTCTGCGAACTTACGGCTTGAGGCCACCAGTATTTTGTTCTATCTGCAAAACCGAAGTTACATTAATGATATTGATTGGTTGCCAGCTGATTTTTCCGTCTATAGGGATATGGAAAAGACCTTTGGCTTTAAACCTTCCTATGATAATAACAGGGGTGATATAAATTATTTCTTTGCCAATCTTGATATGCGAAGGCCTTTGAGTATTGGCGGTTATGATATCTTCTTCAATGCCAATTCATATAGAGAGGTAAATCAAACCAGTCAATCACAGCTAGAATTTGAAGTTAACAAGGTGAAATATACATTCAGTCTGGAACGTCTGTCCGCACAAGAAGTAAAGGTAGCAATAAAGAACCAGGAAGGAACAGAGCTGGTGGCTACCGGTCTGTTTGATTTTGCCCAAAGATTGGCGGAAGCAGGCAGCAGTCCTAAAGAAGCTAGGGCTCCTGAAGATATGAGCTTTGATGTGGAGAAAGACGGTTATAAACTAAGGATATTGTTCCAAAATATTAATATTATTCGCGGCAGTGAAAATGCTGGTGTAGATTACAGTTTCTTCGTAATTTTCGGATTGCCTGCATCAGCTGCAAAATAGGTTTTATCTGCCAAAAAGGATAGATATTGGAGATGGACTCTTATTGGGGTCCATCTTTTTTATTTAGTTTATAAACAGAGTAAGGATGGTAAAATAGAACAGATAAGCTTAAATAATAATTAGTTAGCTGGTTTTATTAATGAAGAAATAGGGAGGCGTAGAAAATGCTCCAGGAAGCAGGCTTTTACAACATAATTCAATATTATCTGATTTTTATTAATATGGTTGCTGGCTTTGCTTTTGCCTGGGATAAATGGCTGGCACGTGCAGGAAACCGAAGAATATCTGAAGCAAGGCTGTTTTTGTTTGCTCTGCTGGGGGGAGCCCTGGGGGG
>JAQVWS010000096.1 GCA_028709585.1 Syntrophomonas sp.
GGATACGGAATTTGCCGTAACGGTAAAATATCCTCCACTGCCGGTAGGTGTTACGCAGATGACCATATTGAATGCTAGCGGTATGGCATTGACCGATTTAAGCATCCATACCGGGGAGACCTATGCCATTAAGCCTGATTTGTTCCCGGAAAATGCCACCGATAAGACTATAACCTACAGCTCCGACAACCAACAGGTAGCCACAGTCAATGCCTCCGGCGTGATTAGGGCTTTGGCTAAAGGGATAGCGGAGATAAGGGTCAGGACAGAGAATTCGGAAGTAATGCAAACCATTCACTTGACGGTGCTCCCTGCCCGGACGGGAACAGGGGGAAATGGGGGTTCCTCAGATGGTAAGCCTACCATCATCACACCTCCCGCAACCGAGCAGCCTAATCCGCCCACCACATCGGAAATCAAGGTAGAAGTTAAAGTGGACGGCAGCGGCCAGGCGGCGATAAGTGTATCCGATAAGGCCGTCACCGATGCCATCAAAGCGGCCCAGGATTTGGCTGAAAAGAATGGAACCGAGAAAAACGGTATCGCTGTTTCCGTCAACATTTCCACCGATAAGGCCGTAAGCAGCCTTGCGGTAATTTTGTCGCCAAACGCCATGAGCGAGCTTGTCAAGGCAGGGGTGAAGGAGTTTCGGATCAACAGCAGCATCATTACCATCTCCTTCGACCTGACCTCGCTCACTCAGTTCAAGCAGGCATGCGGCAATGTAACGATCAACGCAGCAAAAGCAGATGTCAGCAAGCTGTCAACAGCGGGCAGAGCCGCCATTGGTAACCGTCCGGTGTTTGACCTTTCGGTACAGTGCGGCGGCAAGACCATTTCCGACTTCAGCGGCGGGCTGGTGTCTATAGCAGTTCCCTATACCTTGGGAGCAAATGAAAAAACCGAAAATCTCTTTGGCGTCCATGTGGATGGTGACAAGGTAAACTGGCTTATCAACTCCAGCTATGACAGCTTAGCCAAGCTCTTGCGCTTCTCCACCGCCCATTTCTCACATTTTGGCATCGGCTATAAGGCCGACGATGTACCGGTATTTACTGACATTGCAGAGCATTGGGCCCAAGCGGACATCGAGTTTGTTGCGGCGCGGGGCTTGTTCGCCGGCACCGGCAACAACCAATTCAGTCCGGATATCAGCATGACCCGCGGCATGTTCGTCACCGCCCTGGGGAGGATGGCTGGGATTGACGCCACAGCTCATAAAACCAGCAAGTTCACCGATGTGGCGGAAACCACCTACTATGCGCCTTATGTGGCATGGGCGGCCGAAAAGGGCATCGTTAGCGGCACAAGCACTACAACCTTTGCACCCGACCAGACCATCACCCGTGAGCAGATGGCGGTTATTATGAGCAATTACGCCAAAGCCATGAGCTACACCATACCCAAGACCAGCGACGCAGTTACCTTTGCCGACAGCGCAAGCATCGCAAGCTGGGCCCGGGATGCGGTACGATCCATGCAGATGGCAGATATCCTGATGGGCAAAGGCCAAAATCGCTTTGATCCCGCCGCTTCTGCCACCCGCGCCGAAGTCGCTGCCGTCCTCCACCGCTATGTGGAACTGGTGATCGACAAGGACACGGCCCAGGTCTTGGAAAAGAACGACAGCGGCCAGACGCCAATCATGCCGTAAATGTGTGAGGTTAGGTTTTGAAATTGAAATAGGAATTAAAATAAAGAAAGTCTGATCCCCATCAGACTTTCTTTATTTGTTAACCGAAAAGACTATCCAACCCGCCCTAAGGCTGGTATAATTTAAACGTGTAATTGATTACATTGCAGCTCAGGACAATTTAAAAATCAAAATACGTAAAGGGAAAAAACCTACCATAAGGCATACATGAAATAATGAAGTATATATAATAAGGGTATAATTTATAATGCTAGGATAATAATGGAGCCTGCTTATTAATTCTTACCTGTAAAGGTAGTTTACAATAAATAAACACCTTGGTTTGATGAAATCTGTGAGCAGACTGAAGGGGTTCGGTGTGATGAATAATCTGGTTGATTTACTAAAAACACATGGGCCCCAAACCGGGAAAGAAATCATTGATAAAACCACAATAAATATCTTTAAGCTTTGGCAAACCTGTAATCAGAGTTCTAATATAATTACGAAAACGATAGGCACAAGATATTTAAGGCTGGATAAGCATGTTGAAGGAATTGCGAGACTATCCCCCTCCATCCTTAGGGAATTTTGTAATTATTCGGTTATCAGTTTGCAGGAGCAGACGGAGACCTCACGCTTAAAAGCAGAACAAATCCATCAAAGCATTATTAAGATCAGCAAAAACAAATATGAAATAGCACAGCATATAATGGAACAAGTCATAGATTCTCAACCTGCACCTGAAATAATACGGGACAAGGTATGTTTTATTATTGCCGGGGATGTTGCCTATGAAATGGCACACCTTGAAGCCAGGCCTGAATTCTCAACCGGAAGGATTGTGAATGGGTCAGATCTTGACATTGTCATTATTCATAAAAACTTATCTGCAGATATGGTAAAAAGTCTCGATGCTTCCGTCTATGATAAGAAGTATAATATTCTCTGCAATCCTGCCTATAGAGAGGAAATAGACTATATCATAAAAGACATAACCAAAGTAGAAAAACAATTGAATTTTGAGGGTTTTGAAGCGATGGTTGCTTCAAAAATTCTCGATGAAGGTAAATATCTATGTGGCAACTTAGCGCTTTTTTCAGATATTAAAAAGATGGTTATGGACTTTGGAATACCGGAAAAATTAGCTGTTTTAAAAGAAAAGGCGTCAATCGAAAGAGAAAATGCCAAGAGAAGGCTTCTGGCATTAAACGATACGGTTATTAATGACAAAGAGATGGCGCAGCTGTTCTATACAACCAGTGAGAGGGAAGAATTCTATTAATAAATCATTGTTATCCATATTTTTAAAGAAGACCCGCCCTGCCACTGGTATGCATAAATGATTCATGGTTCTTACAATCCGAATTGATGTTTTAGCTTTTCTATATGTTTATAACGGCCGGAATGAGTTAACTTAGAAGCTGCTGCTTCATCGATTACAACGGTTATTTCTCCGCTATGTAGTTGTATGGCCGATGATGTTACCTGTGAAGTAATTGGTCCTTCCAGACATTTGGCAAGAATATTAGCTTTCTTGGAGCCGTTAACAACCATTAGAATATTTTTGGCTTCAAGGATGGTTCCAATACCCATGGTGATTGCAAAATGAGGCATCTTACTCCGCTCAATATTGGCATTTTTATAAAAAGCTTCGTAGTTGTCATCCAAAGTCTGTTCAGTCAAAGCTTGAACTCTGGTTCTTGATCCGAGAGATGATCCAGGTTCATTAAAGCCCCAGTGGCCATCGCCGCCAAGCCCCAAAATCTGCAAGTCAATGCCGCCAACCCTCTTGATTTCGGCTTCGTACCATATACAAAACTTTTTAGGATCTTCAGTTTGTCCATCAGGTAGATGAATGTTTTCCTTCTTAATATTTATATGTTTGAACAATTCTTCATGCATAAATCTGGCATAGCTTTGATCTGAATGGTAGGGCCTTTCCAGCTCCATTCCCACACCAAGGTATTCGTCCAGATTAAATGTTATGACCTGGGAGAAATCGAGGCCCTCATGGTGCATTCTGATAAGTTCCTTATAGGTACCTATCGGGGTTCCACCGGTCGCCAGTCCGAGAACACAGTCAGGCTTATATTTTATATAGCCCGCAATGATTTCTGCCGCATACGTACTCATTTCTTCATAATTATCTCTGATGATAATATCCAAATTAAACGCTCCTTTAAAATTAAAGAATTAACAATTATTATTTTATTTTATCAAAATAGAGACTATATGAAAATGTATTTTCAAAAACACACGGGGACGGCTCGAAGGCATTGGAATTTTGTAAACGTACTATATAGCCAATAATAGGCTTATTAAATCAGCTTTTTGTAGTAAACTAATATTATTAGCTTAATAAAATGAAATCTAAATTGAGGGGTACATATGAAGAGAAAGAAGCATGTTATGGTGACTGGAGGAGGGGCGGCTGGAATGATGGCGGCCATTTCTGCCCGCCGATTGGGTGCCGATGTCACCATTCTGGAGAGAAACTCGCGGGTGGGCAAGAAAATACTGGCCACCGGAAATGGGCGCTGCAACTTTACTAATATAAAAGCCGATATAACTTGTTATAATGGCAAGAACCCCAAATTTGCATATAGTGCCTTAGCAAATTTTACCCCAGACGATACGATTAAGTTTTTTAAAAGATTAGGGATTCAACCTAAAGTAGAGGATTTAGGAAAGGCCTTTCCTATGTCCGATCAAGCTTCAAGTGTACTGGATGTGCTTTTGTATGAACTAAATGACTTAGGAGTTAATATTGTTTGTGATGCCTTGGTAAAAGATATAAGAAAAGAAAATAATGAATTTATTCTAGAGCTGGAAAATGGAAAATTATATCAAGGGGATAGGGTCATTATTACTACCGGCGGCAAAGCTATGCCTGCCAGTGGGTCTGATGGCAGTGGCTATGCATTAGCCATTAAGCTGGGGCATTCTATTACAGATGTTTTCCCAGCCCTGGTTCAATTGATGTTGGAGGGATCGTTTTTCAAACGCATAGATGGCGTTAAATTTGTTGGAACGGCTGAAATTATCCACCATAATAAATCAGTTGCTAAAGATAGGGGAGATATTCTTTTCGCTAATTATGGAGTATCAGGGCCGCCCATTCTTCAGATAAGCAGGACAGCGGGAGAATTATTAAAGGCAGGCCAAGAAACGTATTTAAAGTTAACTATTATGGATATGATGTCTCCACAAGAGTTAAGAAAGATTATCAGTCAACGTTTTAAACCTGGTTCAAGCAAACCAATTGATTTTAGCTTAGTGGGACTTATAAATAAAAGATTAATACCAGTAGTATTAATGGCAGCGGGTTTTAATAATATCAAGGGTCCGGCTGCTAATATGTCTGCTCAAGAGCAGGAAAGGCTCATTGATATACTTACGGATTGGAGATTTAAAATCAAAGGAACCAAAAGTTGGCCGAGTGCTCAAGTAACAGCCGGCGGCATAGATACCAAGGGCATAGACGAAAATACCATGCAATCTAAATTCGTTCCCGGCTTATTTTTAGCCGGCGAGGTAATAGATATTGATGGCAGGTGCGGGGGTTTTAATTTGCAATGGGCATGGTCATCGGGATTTATAGCCGGACAAAATGCAGCTTTATGAGGACTGACACTCCAGGAGGTTTATATGATTAGGCTATCCAATATTAAAATAGGCATAAATAAGGCTGCGAATTTTGATATGGAAAGACAGAATTTGCGCAAGCTGATACTTTCCGAGCTAAAAATTAAGGATCAGGAACTGCAGGGATTTGAAATATTTAAGAAATCAATTGATGCCAGAAAGAAAGATAAAATAGCTTATGTTTATACAGTAGATGTTAAGATTCACAATGAAGAGCGTATACTAGGCAAGCGCAGCTCTACGGGAATAATTCGCACCCCCGATCTATCCTATCCAGATGTTGCCTTAGGAAGTGAGGTTCTGCAGGAAAGGCCGATTGTAATTGGAATGGGGCCGGCCGGCCTTTTTGCCGGACTAACGCTGGCTAAGAACGGCTATAAGCCCATCATGCTCGACAGAGGCGAAGATGTGGATACAAGAACGGCGAAAATCAATAGATTCTGGAACCACGGTCGGCTGGATACGGAAAGCAATGTACAATTTGGAGAAGGCGGAGCCGGGACATTTTCTGATGGGAAACTTACTACCTTAATTAATAACCAAAGGTGTCGCACTATATTAGAGGAGTTTATCAAAGCCGGTGCGCCTCAGGAGATATTATATAAAAGTAAACCTCATATAGGAACAGATATGCTTAGGTCTACCGTGAAAAATATAAGGCAAGAGATTTTGGATCAGGGCGGAGAAGTAAGGTTTAATGCTAAAGTGACTGATTTTATCATAAAAGATGGGTACATAGAGGCGGTGGTTATTAACGATAAGGAAAGAATTCCGTGTCGGGTGGTCTTATTGGCCATAGGTCATAGCGCTCGCGATACTTTTGAGGTATTATACCGCCGAGGTATAGTCATGAGTCAAAAATCCTTTTCCATCGGGGTTAGAATAGAGCATCCCCAGGCTAGTATCGACCGGGCTCAATACGGTGATAGTGCCGGATATCCCGGATTAGGAGCAGCTGATTATAAACTGGCTTATCATTGCCCCGGGGGGAGATCGGCTTATACATTTTGTATGTGCCCTGGAGGCTATGTGGTGGCGGCGTCCTCAGAAGCAAACAGTGTAGTGACTAATGGGATGAGTGAATATAAAAGAGATGGAGATAATGCTAATTCCGCTTTACTGGTAGGGGTGGGACCGGCTGATTATGGGAGCCAGCATCCTTTGGCTGGAATAGAATTTCAAAGGAAATGGGAAAAGCTAGCTTTTCAAATAGGAGGCGAGAATTACCGAGCTCCGGCTCAACTAACCCAAGATTTCCTTATGGATCAACCTAGTAGCCAATGGGGTAGAGTGAAGCCTACTTATAAACCGGGGGTTGTTTTCGCCCCTCTAAAAGAGTGTTTGCCTGATTATGTTATTAGCACCCTCAAGGAAGCTATAATATATTTTGATACCAAAATCAGGGGTTTTGCTTTGCCTGACAGCATTTTAACCGGGGTCGAGACCAGAAGTTCGTCTCCGGTAAGAATAAATAGAGACGGTACCGGTTTATCCAGTATAAAGGGTATATATCCTGTGGGAGAAGGGGCTGGTTATGCAGGCGGTATCATGTCATCGGCTGTCGATGGAGTGAAGACTGCCGAAAAAATCATGGTAAAGTATGCACCCTCAAGTATTAGTTAGCTATAGCTGCATAATTGAATGCCCCGGTATTACACGTAGGGTGTGGGCTTAAACAAGAAATAGGTCGTCAAAAAAATACAATGGAAGGCGCCGACTATGGCGGAAGTTAAGTTACCATAGATCGCTTAATGCAATCGATAATCCGGTGAACTCAGGGTGTTCTATTAGGTCTTCATCCAATCCGGAAGTCACCAAGGCGTAAATGCCATTCTGCAGCGAAAAACATTCCAGGGTTTTTTCCTGCGGATTGACCAGCCAAAAGTGCTGCACCTGACCTTCCTGGTAAATCCTAAGCTTTTGCACACGATCCTTGCGGTTGCTGGAAGGAGATAAAACTTCCACTATCAGCGTGGGCGAGCCATCAATTCTGGTATCCTTCACGATGAGTTTTTGTTCCCCGGATACATAGAACAGATCCGGTTGAACTACAGTAATATCATGGAAAGTAACATCTAAAGGTGCGTCAAAAACCTCACCATCAGGATCAACCATCCCAAAATAGTCTTCCAAGATCCGCTGTAGCCTGCGGGAAACCCGCTGATGTATTACATTGGGTGAAGGTTCTTTGATTAATATACCGTCAAGGATTTCAAAACGGTAGCCTGGTTCTTCCGATAATAATAGATAATCCTGGTAAGTGAGCTTTTGGTTATGGTCTTGCTCCTTGTATTCCACCGTGTTCTCCTGCACTGTTGAGTCAGTTAATAATCGTATAACGTCAGCCAGCTTATAACGATAATTCTTGCTTCCTAATACAATATAAGGTATTTTATTTTCTCTGGTATATCTCCAGATGGTTTCAACTGATAGATCCAGAGCCTCAGCCAAAACCTGAGCGGTAATAAGTTCCTTATTATCTGACACAAAATCACCTCCACTTATATTATAATATAGCGGATAAAGCAAAAACAAGTATAAACAACATAACACAACTTAAAAAGACGGCCGTTTAAGTTGTACTAACGGGATACCATTTAACCATGCCAAACTATCCAAGCCTAATATACCATACTACAGGGGGTATGTTTCTTGATTATACAAATATATGATGTATAGGCAAATTATAAACAAGGCTGTATAATTGTATATAAGTAATATAATCCATTGAAATGAAATAACATGGATATTATAACTGATAGCCATGCTGACATAGCGTGCAATCAAGCCAACTAGATTTTCAATTACGTACCTATAAGTTTATAAACTCCCAATAAATGACACATTTCTTGCTAGGTAGAAAATTATACTAGTTTGCAGGAATTGTTTAGAAAAGAGAAGAACCCTATAGTTAAATATATGGATAGTCTTTAGAATGGATAAAAATTTATAAATTATATATAAAGTTATTATATAGGGGGTATCATAATGGCGTTTTTCAAGGATTTGAGCAAAAAAATAACCGATGGAGTGCAGGACGCAAGCGAGAAAGCTTCCCAATTAGTTGAAGTGCAAAAACTGAACACAGCGATCAACAAGGAAAAGAACGCGATTGACGATGTCAAGCAGAAGATTGGCGATAAGATCTTCGCCATGTACCAGTCCGGGGAAACTCTTCCCGACATACTTTCCGCTGATTTGCAAACCATTACCAACCACCTTTAGGCTATAACCGGATTGGAGGCCAAGATCCTCGAAGTCAAGGGTGAATCTCCGATCGCGGCGCCGCCTCAGCCCCAGACCGCTGCACCTGCGGCACCGCCAGCTCCGGCCCCTGAAGATCAACCGGCTGTGGCGGTCAAGTTCTGCCCCGAATGCGGTGCCAAGATGGCAGATGGCACGGCCTTTTGCGGCGAATGCGGAACCAGGGTTTAATAAAATATAAATATTAGCGGGAGGTATTGATAATATGATTTGTAAAGGATGCGGAAATGAGGCGGGCAGAGGCAAGTTCTGTGTCAATTGCGGAGCACCAACCGCCGCAACTGCGGCCCCTTT
>JAQVWS010000097.1 GCA_028709585.1 Syntrophomonas sp.
GAAGGAACGGCTCTATTACTGGCTTTCCAGGCGAAACAAAAACCACCCACCGATAAATTTCTTTCTATCAATAGATGGTAGTTTTAATGGTCGGGATGACAGGATTTGAACCTGCGGCCTTCTGGTCCCGAACCAGACGCGCTACCAAGCTGCGCTACATCCCGACGCAAAAACCATTTTACCTCAAGGCATGGATTAATTCAAGCACTAAGTATGCCAGGAGATAGTGGTTTTTTTACATCCGGGTGGCTTGATGCAGTATTCTGCCCAGAAAGTGACTATAAACTATTCCACAGTAGAAAATAAATACTCCGCCTATAAAACCTATCAGAGGAATGCCTGTCAAAAGAGCAACGCCAAGTATTACTGCCAGAGTAACCGTTAAATAGCCCATAATATAAAGGCTGAAAACTCGGCTCACCAGGTAGATTATCTCTCCCACGCGGAAAGCATCTTTAATATTCCTGTGCAGCACGTAGTTGGCAATTGCCATAGGTATAATCAGTGCCATTATAAATATTATTATGGCAGCCAAGCCAATTCCAATGCCGGGAAGCAATGCAATCATACCACCCAGCAGCAGCGGAATTACCAGATAGGCAAGGGAAATCAAAAATACCGTGGCTCCTTCCTTGAACAATTCGGACCAGTTATTCCAATCCGGCAGTTGGTTACGTCCGTGCCAGCCGTATTTAATGCATTTTACGAAATATCCCAGGCTTAAAAAGTTTAGAATGGGAACTATTGTAATTACGGTTCCCAACAGTATTTTTACCGGCCATTCCCGGTCTTCAAAAGGAAACCTGAATAATTGTTTCATATCATTCACCTTATCACCTCTATGTTTATTATATACGGAAAGATTTACTTATGTATGCCTTGTGGCCAAAAAAAAAGGGGGGGACTATTCCCCCTTGAAAGGTTTTAGCTTGGGTTGTCGGTCTTTATATCGTTCTCGCACCTTTTCTATTCTATCACCCCAGTATTCCAGCTTGGTCATTGCATCATCTTCGCCTGCTGAAGCTACTTTAACGACTTCTGTATCATTTATTTGAATACCAATATTGTAATAACCGTTTTCATCAGAACGAATTAACAAACCTGGCATTTGATCCCTGTCAAGCAACCCAATCTTAAATTCGTCTAAACTCAAAATAGGAGTTTCTATACTTTGTACATCATTTAATTGCGTATCAATCTCGATTCACCTCTTTACATTCCAGCTCATCTGGCATAATTTCCCGAATCATTTCTTACATTATGTTGACGCTGAATGGTCTGAATCTGAGGTACCCATGTTTCCAGCTTTTCATGTATATTGCTGTCCGTAGCCTGGTCAACCACCAGCACCTGATTTTCAGAAAGCTGCACCCCCAGATTATAGCGACCTTGACGCTCATCTGAGCTTACGATGAGACCTTCATATTCTTCTTTAGAATATAGTCCGTCCTTGACGAAATCCTGTTTGCTTATAATTTTGCCGTGTTTTTTATGCATTCTTATCCTCCTTCCTGCATAGTTCCTTTCGTTTCCCATTATTAAAAATAAGCTTAATATTTGTTTCTTGTAATTTATTTTCTCCTGGAGCGGTTTTTTTATGTAATTGTTTTCAATTCATATTAAAAAATTAAAAACGCCCAGGGAGGCGAAAGAGAAAAGAACCTAACTGCACATAAAAAAAGAGGCTTTCCCAAAAGGATGGCCTCTTATAGATCTTTTGCCGGGCTCATAATAACCGCTGGTTGTATTGGGCTGTTTTCGATCAAACGCTGTTTTGCGGCTTTAGTAAGTTTCTTTAGTTGACATTCTCTTTGCATAGCTTCACTTTTGTTGGCTTGAGTTTCTAAATAAACTAGTTCCACCGGAGTTCGACCGCGGGTATATTTGCTGCCCAAACCTTCCTGATGCTCCTGCAACCGCCGCTTTATATCTACAGTATAACCTGTGTAAAGAGTATTATCACTGCACTTTAATATGTAAACATAAGGCACGACTACTTCTCCTTGTGTTTTGAGAGCGAACCAGAGGTTTATTCTAGCTTCTAAGAATGCTAGAAGCGATAGTGGGTAACTCTCAACGGCAGATTAAATTTATGGGTTATAGAACTGGCGATTTCTTCAATATCCGCCAAGGTAACATCGATTACCAGGCATTTTAACTTGGCATAAATACGATATGCATTATCCAGTTCTTCAGCCACTAAATCATCCAAGCTTTCAATATCCTCTGGCAGGTCAAAGCTGCGAAATCTCTCTCTTCTTAATTCCAAGAGAGTATCCAGATCAATAGTCAAACCTACCATAGGCACTTTGCCCTTCAATTCCATTATTTCGTCGGGTATTTCAGTATCCATGGTGATAGGGAAATTAGCAACCTTCATTCCCAAGTTGGCCAGATGCATGGATAGAGGGCTTTTAGATGTCCGCGGCAAGCCTAAGACAATCAAATTAGCATCATGAATAGTTTCTAAATTTATACCGTCGTCATGGTCAATAGTATACTCTATCGCTTTTACCCGATTAAAATATTCATCATCCTTCTGATGAGTCAATCCCGGAATATTAGTGGGATTCAAACCGGTTTTATTTTGAATAGCACTGAATAGGGGTTGCATAACATTTACTACCGTTACTCCTTTTTCGCCAGCTTTTTCTTCAATAAAGTCAGCCAGCTGCGGCTTCACTATGGTATATATGACAATTGCATTTTCTTCCGTTGCCCGGTTTATTATCTGGGTAACCTGGTCTTCTTTGGTAACACGAGAAAAGCGGGTTATATTTCTCTCAATATCAAACTGTAATACCGAGGCTACCGCAATTTTTTCTGCAGTCTCTCCTACTGAATCGGATACAGCAAAGATACGTAGTTCTTTACACATTTTTACTCCCCCTTTAATATTATTAATCCTTTATTTTGTAATTGCTGGCGCAAAATTCAAATTCTTATTATTTTATTCGACTATAAGAAGAATTTATCCTCTTTTCAAAACGATTGTTAATACTATAATAGCTTACTTCTGATTTATTGTACAATATACTTCTCTTACATAATCCCGGTTCTTGCTTGTAATAAATATTATTGATGTAATAAGCAGGTATACTATTTCTTGTTATCAAATGACAATTCATCAAGAAGAAAAGTAGCCGATATTTTAACAGTTTTTATTTCTGCCGTTCATTTCTTTTAACCATTGTTGTTTGTCTGATATTTAGTATAATTTAATACTAATAGAATATTTGCCCACATAATGAGAGAGTTAACCGAGTAATAAACACAAAATGCTCAATGATTCTGTGTTATTACATAAAATGAAGTTTATTCCGACACAGATTTGCTTTACAATAAAAAGGGCTTAAACTTTTGACAAAATTATGACTTTCTTTATTTGAATGTATCATATTCTTCATTTTATCTGATTGGAGGAGGACCATTTAATGGAAAAGAAGACTCCGGACAGCCACGTAATTGTTGTTACCTCCGGCAAAGGAGGAGTTGGTAAAACTACTGCTGTTGCGAACTTAGCTACCGGCTTGGCTAAGCTTGGCTATAGCGTGGTGGTAATGGATCTGGATATCGGTCTGAAGAAGCTGGATTTAATTCTAGGCCTGGAAAACCGTGTTATTTACGATATTGTTCAGGTTGCAGATGGTGAATGCACTTTGAAGCAGGCGCTGGTTAAGGACAAGCGTTTTCCGGCCTTATATATGCTGCCGGCCGCCCAGACCAGAAATAAGGATGATATTACCACCGAACAGGTTAAAACCATATGCGAAGAATTAAAACAGGATTTCGACTTTATTTTTGTAGACTGCCCGGCAGGAATTGAACAGGGTTTTCGCAATTCCATCGCTGCCGCCAACAAGGCGATAGTGGTTACCAACCCCGAAGTATCAGCGGTACGGGATGCCGACCGTATAATCGGCATGCTGGAATCATGTGATTTTAAGGATATAAAGTTGCTGATTAACCGACTTCGTCCGGAAATGGTACGCAGCGGAGATATGCTGAGCATTGAAGATCTGATGGAGCACCTGTGTATTGACCTGCTGGGAGTAGTTCCTGAAGACAGAAACGTTGTGATCTCCACTAACCGCGGAGAACCAATCATACTGGACGAACATTCTTCGGCTTCCAAGGCTTTCAATAACATTGTACAGCGTTTACTGGGCAATGATGTGGAATTGATGACCTTGGAAGAGGACTCATTCTGGCGCAAACTTAAACGCAACCTTGGTTTTAAAAACTAGACAAGGGGGAAGCAAATTGTGTTTGATTTTTTGAAGAAAATTTTCGCCGCAGAGGACACTTCCAGCCGGGATAAGGCCAATGACAGATTACGTTTGGTTCTAACCCATGACCGTATCGGTGCTTCCTCTGAATTAATGGAGACGTTACAAAAAGAAATAGTTGCACTTATTGCCAGTCATGTTGAGATTGAAGGCACCCCCGAGGTACACTTCATAACTGAAGGCAGGCGTACAGCTCTGGATATTAGCATACCATTAAAAGGCAGGTAGGATAAAGTTGGCTAAGATTGATATTAAGGGTGTAAATAAGAGTTTGGTCTTTGTATTTTCTAATGGCAGCGTGGAAGAATATGCCGCTCTGCTGAAGAATAGATTTGAAAATAACCAGCAGCTTTTCAAAGGATCTCCAGTTATTTTTCAGGGTACGGGGCTTGAGCAGCTTTCCCATGATGATGTTGCTGCTCTGCAGCGATTATGCCTGGATTACGGCATGATTATGCATAATGTTCATACCCCTGTTCGCGAGTTAAAAACTGCTGGTGAGGATTTATTTATTTACCGAACTTTGCGCAGCGGTCAAAATTTACATAGTGAAGGCTCTATGATCATCTGGGGCGATGTTCATGAAAGCGCAGAAGTTACTGCAGCCAAAGATGTAATCGTCCTGGGCAAGTTGGAGGGCATTGCTCATGCTGGCTGTTATGGGGATGTCAGCAGCACTATTTTTGCTTTGGATTTGTCTCCCAAGCAGTTGCGTATAGGCGATAAAATATCGCGGGCCTCCGGTGAATACATAAAGAACCCCGTTCCTTGTATTGCCTATACCGAGGGTGCCAATATATGCATCAAAGAGTACCGACCTTAATAATTCAAGGTATCTATTCCTGACAGCAAATGGGGGGAGAATGGTAAATGGATACTAACCCTGCATCAGCACCAGCACCCGTTAAGCAGGAAACAATAACCGTTTCTCGCTATAAAAAATGGATTATACCGCTATTCTTGGTTGCTTTTATTCAGCTGCTGGTTATGGTTAATATTTTTGCCAGACCGGAAATGATCATCTACGATTCCTGGTTTCGCTTGAAGGGAGTGCAGAATCCCGGCGAGCAGGTAGTTGTGATAGCTATTGATGATGAATCTGTAGGTCGTATTGGTCCTCTGGCATGGCCTCGTACCGTTCATGCTGCCCTTCTGGAAAAGCTGGCTCAGGCTAGAGTAGTCGGCTTTGACTTGACTTTTGCTGCTGAGAAGGATGCCCAGGAGGATCTGGTTTTTGCGGATGCTATTGCCCGGCATGGCCGGGTAGTTTTAGCGAGCAAGCTAATCTTTACTCGGGATGATTCCGGTGAAATGATGGAAGGGCTGGAACTGCCTCTGGGAACCTTAATGCAGGGATGCTCGGGAATCGGATTTGTAAATACCCCTGTGGACGCAGACCAGGTGGTAAGACGTCTTTCCATGGTAGATGTTAACCTATTTGATATACCTTTTCCATCCTTTGCCTTGGCTACTTACCTGGTAGCAGAGGGCTTAAACCCAACCGCTGTTAATCTGATCCCCGGCTTCCTGGAGGTTAATGACCAAAAGATACCTATTAATGCTGCTAATCAGGCCATGCCCACCTTTTACGGACCTACTGAAACCTTTAAAACTATTAGCTATGCTGATGTTATTCAAGGAGATGTAAGCCCGGATTATTTTAAGGATAAGATTGTGCTGATCGGAGCTGCTACCGCAGAAGATCATGATGTATATGCAACCCCCTACTCCACCACTAATATGGTTAAAAGCGGTTCCCGGGCAGCGCCGGGAGTAGAAATTCATGCCAATACGGTACAGAGTTTTCTGAGCTCCAGTTGGTACAGCCAGGTAGGCTCCGGTTTTAATTTTATATTTTTATTAGTTATGGCTTTGCTGACAACCCTGGTAGTTTCCGGGCGAGGTCCCTGGGTGGGCTTAATGGGCACGCTAGGTGTTGTAGCAATATCCCTCGGGACAGTTTACTACTTATGGTTTACTAACCATCTCTGGTTAAACCTGGCGGCCCCGCTGGCAATTATTTTCCTGACCTATGTTGTGGTAACTGCTGCTGATTTTATTACAGCTGAAATGCAGCGCCGCAAAACAAAAGCCATGTTCTCCCGCTATGTATCTCCGGAGGTAGTTGACGAGCTAATGGCAAATCCTGAACAGATGGCCCTGGGCGGCAAGAAACAGATAGTAACTATCATGTTCACTGATATCCGGGGCTTCACTGCCTTTAGCGAAAATAAAGATCCCGTTGATGTTATTTCCCGATTGAATGAATACCTTACCGCCCAGACTGATGCGATAATGAAACATGGAGGCACCCTGGATAAGTATATGGGTGACGGTTTGATGGCTTTCTTTGGTGCTCCGGTCTACTACCCAGACCACGTGGAAAGAGCTGTTAAAGTAGCTCGAGAGATTCAAGAGAAGGTAGCGGAACTCAATAAAAAATGGGCCGAAACTGGCGATCCACCTCTGTTGATAGCGGTAGGCGTCAATACTGGTCCAGTTGTAGTGGGCAACGTAGGCAGCCCCGAGCGTATGGATTATACCCTTATAGGCGAGGATGCCAACCTGGCTTCCCGGGTGGAAGCCCTGACCAAACTGTTTGAAACCCTGGTGTTGGTTTCAGAACGTTCTTATAATCTGCTCCCGGAAGGAGAGGTCAAAGACTCCCTCAGTTATATAGGTGAAGAACTGGTTAAAGGTTTTACTAATCCAATTAAAGTCTACACTTTTACAGACATGAACCTGCATTTTGAGAAATCAAAGGATAAGGGCTTTAAGTAACCAGCACTGAACTAAAAAGCCGAGAGTATTCACATCTGATACCCCCGGCTTTTTATTATCTTATTTTATTCCCCGGGTTGTAAATTATACATAAGTAAATTCACCGGGATTGGCTCGGAAACAGCCCTTCCTGTTCCTGTTACTGCAGATGGTTTAATTATCGCTGACATTGCAACATCCTCAATTATGGCAGCATCAGCCGGATTGGTAAATGTCACCACTAGTTTTCCACTTTCATTTGCTACTGTGTAAAGCATTCCTGCCGGGAGTGAAGTGAATTCAATTACCTTCTCAGCTTCCCCTAGATCGGCTTTTAAGCAACAATTTTTTAAAGTAAATCTAAAAACATCATTTTCAGCAGCTGTCTGGTTGTCCCACTGCATCGTTACAGTATCATCATCTACATCTGACATAATAGGTACAATTACCGCAATCTTATAGTACAGCTTGGTTTCATCGTCTTCGGCAGTTACCAGTAGCCAGATTATATCTTCTGCATCAACCGTGAGAGCTGTACTGTCAGCTGCGTAAGTTTGCGTATAGTATGTATCGTCAGCTGGTTGTGCGCCTTTATAATATTTGATGGTTGAATTGGCATCGCCTGGCGTCAGCCACAAGTTGGCCTCTGTTTTGCTTTCATCTGGTATTGTTACTGTCAAGTCTGAACTCGATGTTATATCGGCTCCGCCGACAAATGTCCCCGTCAGCTCTACTCCTGCCAGGCTGCCTCCTGATATGGTTGCATCACTGCTGGGAATTTGTTCAGGTACTGCGGCTATTGGCACTCTATCACTTTCCAGATTTGGAGGACTCGTTACAGTTATCCAGATATTTCGGCCTGTGACCCCCAAATCATTAGCAAAGGTATATATTGCCTCTCCTTCCGCAATATCGCTAAGCTCTCCATTTATATAGTCTCCATTAGTTGCTGCATCATATACTTTTATTACTGCGCCGCTACTTAAACCAGTAAAACCAATATTGTCACCAGTTCCTATTACAGTGTTTAAAGTCATTGTACCATTGAACAATGTTTTTTCGGGACCACTACTATCAGATCCATTGTCGCCTGAACCTCCGGATGTTTCATCATCTTCGGGTGTGTTATCATCTTCGGGTGTGTTATCATCTTCGAATGTGTTATCATCCTCGGGTGTGTTATCGTCTTCGGGTGTGTTATCATCCTCGAGTTGATTATCTAGGTTTTCTAAAGTTTCTTGCAGGTTTGAGCTCATCTCAACTTGCAGTTGCTGAAATTGCTGTTCCAGGTTCTGGATAGTCTCGTTAGAAAGCTCAATACCATTAGCTTGCATAGCGTTTATGACCACTTCCAGCATGTTCTGCACCAGTTCTTCCGGTGGTTGTCCCGGCAGCGGCTGGTCAGGTATTTCCAGTATCATCTCTACTGGCGGAGTGGCTTCTCTGTTGACTTCCATTTGCAGAGCCGTATTTACTATCCAGCCCTGGACATTGCCGAAAGATTGCACAGCCTGTGCATCCATAGGTACAGGTGATGAAGCGGAGCCTCCCGAGGTTATTCCGCTGCTGGTGCCTCCGCCCAGTGACACCGTGTTGCCGCTGGTGTCGCTTACTTCAGCGCTGCCGGTCAGGCAGCTTACACTACAGGTTCCATCCGGATTTATGGTTACAGATATAAAGGTGCCTCTGACGGCCGCTACTCCCCAGGGCATATCCACGGTCATTCTTACCTTTTTCGTTTCGGCAGCCTGGAACCAGGGCATCTGGCTCTGGTCAGCTATG
>JAQVWS010000098.1 GCA_028709585.1 Syntrophomonas sp.
CCGATTCCAGCTCCCTGACTATAATCCGGCCTTATATTTCTGATAATATCAAAGCTCCCATTCTCTTCATCCCAGAGGGCAAAATAAGAACAACGTCCAAAATGCCCATCCACTGCAGCCGATGTCGCTTCTCCGCTAACACAAATAGCAATCTTTGCGCCTGACTTTTCGATGTTTCCTTCAAAATCAGCTTTTTCGTCAGTATAATCTACCCGATAAAAACAATCATCTCGTCTTTCCAGAGAATGCTCTACTCTCCTGCAATGCTCCTGTCCCAAACAATAGTTGCCTCCACCAATGCGGATGGCTTTTCCTTCAATCAGTGCTGCAGCAATTTTTTCTCTGCCTTCCAGCAAGATACGCTGAAAAGTAGGACGGGAAATTCCCATATGTTTAGCGCATTCTTCCTGTTCCAGACCCAGGAGATCCTTAAGACGAATGGCTTCCAGTTCCTCAAGCTTAACTATAACTTCCACTGTAGAGGAACGGGGTATTCCTGCCGGTTTAAAAACAGTAACCTTCGGCATGGATTCCACCCGTCGACATTTAGGTTCTCTAGCCATATTGTTCCTCCCAATTTTTTGTTAGCAGTTAATAAATTTTTAATTTCAACCTACTTCAATTATGTCTTTACCTTATACTCACTATAGCTGTGCGATTTATTATCCTGCAATAAGCACCATAAATTAAATAACATCATTTAAATCAAGGTATATTAATTATAACATATGTCAATATATACTCTAATTTAAATAGAGAATAATATTAAGTAATTTATACACAGCAAACCTTTATTAGCAAATTATCAATTTATTTGCCGACCCGTTTATTAAGGAAAAGGCTGCAAATTAATTGCAGCCCTTTCCTATCTTGCCCGTTAAATCTGATTGTTTTATTGCCCACAGTCAACATGGTGCTGCCCGCAATCATCATGATGCTGATGCTCATGGCACACAGACCCTGTTGATTTTAACTGCCCTTTTAGATAGTTTTCTGCGGCAATATTCGCATTACCTCTGGCTCCAACTATTACTTCTATGTCTTTTTCATTGAATAGGTCAACTGCTCCGCCGCCCATGCCGCCGGAAATAATAACATTGACTCCCAGACCATCCAAAAAAACTGGCAAAAAACCCGGTTTATGTCCGGGATTAGCTACAGATTCGCTTTTTATTAACCGGCCTTTTTCAGCTTCATAAATGTTAAAATGCTCACAATGACCAAAATGCTCGGCAACCATATCCTTCTCACAAGCTACAGCAATTTTCATATTCTTCCCTCCATTTTTTAATAAAATATCAACTAAACTATCAAGCCAATCACCGTCAAATGATTCAATCAGGCCCTGATCACATGCGTCTGCAATCCCTGGATCAATTGGCAGTTTTGCCAAAACCTTTATGCCAAACTTTTCAGCTATTTGTTCAATATGACCGTCTCCGAATATTTTATGCTCCCTGCCGCAATCGGAACATTTAAAATATGACATATTTTCGACTAATCCAACGATTGGTATATTCATCTTCCTGGCCATCTTGACTGCCTTTGATACAATCATGGAGACAAGATCCTGAGGTGAGGTGACCATGATAATTCCATCAACTCTTATGGACTGGAAGACTGTAAGTGGAACATCACCAGTGCCGGGAGGCAGATCAATAAACATATAGTCAATGTCATGCCATATTACGTCTGACCAAAACTGTTTGACTGTTCCGGCAAGAATCGGGCCTCGCCATACAACTGGATCGGTATCATTCTCAAGCAGCAGGTTAATGGACATGATCTCAACACCGGTTTTACTTTGGGCGGGAATCAGCCCAAATTCATTGCCCGTAGCTTTTTGTTTGATTCCAAAAGCTTTAGGTATTGAAGGTCCTGTAACATCAGCATCCAGAATTGCTGTATTATAGCCTCTTCGTTTCATTGTTACGGCAAGCATAGACGTTACCAGGGATTTGCCCACTCCCCCTTTGCCGCTTACGATAGCATATACTTTTTTTACACTGCTAAGCTCATGCAGTTTCTCTGTAAAATCAGTTCTGGACTCTTTCCTCTCTGTGCAGTCATCGCTGCAGCTTTTACAATCTTCATTACATTTGTCGCTCACAACTACTCTCCTTTGCCATTAGTTTTATAATATACTTTCTGTTCCATCATGCGTTTGTTTAATCTCAGCTTAACAATACTTTCATCGTCTCAGCATATACCTCTGTAACGGCCCGTGCGGCTCCACAGTCAACCTCAACTATATTGATTCCATTATTAATCGCTTTTACAACCTCGGGATCGAAAGGAATCCTTCCTGCCAAAGGCAGATTGTATTGATGACAAAATGACTCTATTCTCTCTGTATTTTGCAGGTTGGTATCATATTTGTTAATGCACACAGCAATTTTTATCTTAAAATTTTGTGCAGTTTTAATAATCCTTCCCATATCGCTGATACCTGATATTGAAGGTTCTGTAACTATTAGTACCATGTCAACACCGCTGAGAGATGCAATAACCGGACATCCGATACCAGGCGAACCATCGATGACAGCTAGGTCGGCATCTATAATTATTGACTTCATCTGTTTTTTAACCTCGGTAACCAACATCCCTGAAGTTCCGCTTCCCATCCTAAGTTGGGCAGTTGAAAAAATTGCATCATTGACATACAGCATTAAATCACCAGCTATGGCATCTTTCATATATACTGCTCCCACCGGGCAAATTGCCTCACAAACCCCGCAGCCCTCGCAAGCATAGTAATCAACTATATAGTTATTATTGTCTAATATCGCATTGAATCGGCAATTTTGTTTGCACAAGTCACACTGTATGCATAATTCTTGTTTTATATCAGCCTTGGCAAGTCCGTAATAGTCGGTATGATTAGGTTCCGAGGTTTGATTAATAACCAGGTGCAGATTAGGCGCATCCACATCACAGTCTGCATATACTTTGGCATTAGCCAATTTGATAAATGCACCGGCAATAGTTGTTTTTCCCGTGCCTCCTTTGCCGCTAAGGATTAGTAACTGTTTCATGCCGCACCTCCTCGGTTACAATTTGCAGCAGGGCAGAAAACATATCCTTATACTTTTTATTCTGTCTTGCTAATATCAAAGCATTTGAATTCAATGTTCCAATCTCTTTATCGAAGGGGATTCTGCCTAATATCTTAATGCCTTTTTCTCTGCAGAATACCTCCGAGGGATTTTCTCCTTCCAAACACTTGTTAAGAACTGCTCCATAAGGTTTGTTAAATAAACGTACCAGTTCATAAACCATATTGAAATTATGAACCCCAAACAAAGTCGGTTCAGCTACCAATATGCAATAATCAGCATCCTTTATGCTCTCCATAACTATACAGGAACTTCCAGGCGGACAATCAATAAAGGTATAATCTTTCTCTGCGCCATCAATATTTAATATATTTTTAATGATAGGGATACCGGAAACTTCCCCAGTATTTAATATCCCGGTAATAACAGTGACATTATCTGATATGCCTCGCTGGACTTGTCCTATTAATCTATCCTTTTCAAATATTGCTCTTTCCGGGCACAGCAGACTGCATCCTCCGCAGGAATGACAAACCTCTTCAAAAACTATCAGTTTATCTTTAACATATGCTAATGCGTTGAATCTGCAAAAATCCATACATTTTCGGCAGCCATTACATAAGTTATCATCTGCATAAGGAATCTTGACTGAGATTCCTTCCATGACCAGTTCTTTGGGCTGGAAAAAAAGATGACCGTTAGGCTCTTCAACATCACAGTCTATATAATTGGATTTCTTTGCAGCTGCGGCCAGATTTACTGACAGCATTGTTTTACCTGTGCCGCCTTTGCCGCTTAGCACAGCTATCTTCATGTTTACTTGCCTCCATGACCATGAAAGCCCGCATGTATCTCTTTGAGCATAGCTAGCTTGCCTTCATTAAATGCATTAATATTGTCACTGATAGAATCGTTTATTGTCTTATATATTTTAATTTTGGCGGCCTCAATTACCTCGGCCGCATTTTCTCCGCAACGCGGAGTAAGCAGTGCAGATACACCGCTATCTGCAATATACTGGGCGGCCTTTATACCCGCGCCACCCTGACTATACGCTGCGCTATTATCCACAAATACCTTTTCCCTGGAATCTGTATCATAAATAAGAAAATAAGAAGCTCGTCCAAATGACACGCAAACGCTTGTTTCCAAGGATTTTTCATCTACTGGTATAGCGATTCTCATATAAACCTCCTTTGTTGTATATAATAATATACAATTGTTTATGGGCATATGCCCACTATATTTTATAATATAGCAGTTGCATATTGTTCTGTCAACGAAAATTAGCCCATAAACTATATCTGCTATATTTATAATTACGCTATATGTTATTTTAAGAACGAATGCATTTAAAATAAGAATAAATAAAGCCAGAAAATAAAGACCAGAATAACTGGCCTTATATGAGAAGTAAAATATTTTAAACTCTAAAAAAATCAATAGTATACTTTATCTGTTATTTTTCTTCTGTTCTCTTATAGTATTTAGTTCATCTTCGAGATATCTTTCATATCTATCCGAATCTTCACCATGGCCCGGCAGGTAATTTCCCCCTTGTATATAACCCCTGCCTTGATTACGGCATATTCCCCTGCCAAATCCTGTACCAAACCCATTTCTTATAGCTCTGCCAAACGAAACACAATTACCCATTCCACGTCCTGTCCTATTTCCCATACCTTTTGGGCCCATTCCATTATAACCCGGCATTTTTGTCACTTCCTTTCTGACTGTCCAAAACACGGCATCGCATAATGAGCATATGCTCATTATAATTATACTTGGTTTTATATATTTGTCAACGATGAATGTAATCGTTCAAAGCAAAGACCTATTGAAACAAAAAATAAGATATATAGTTGAGATTACCTTGATGTCGCCGGAGAGATGCTGGAGACTCACGCCCAGTTCGGCGGCATATAATTTTAATATAAGGGAAAAAACGGTAAATATAATTAAATAAATTCTTTTTTAGTCAAGTACGTCTTGGATAAACATTTAATGCAAGTTGTATTGAAACGTGACATAATATTGGTAAAAATCAAATGGGGGAAGCTGGTTGAAAAAATCAAAATTGAATCTTATTATTGATGCAATTATGTTTCTGGTTATGATGTTTCTAACGGGTACAGGTTACATACGCATGTATATCCTTTTAAGTGGAAGTGCCAGCCGGGAAGTATTCGGCAGAAAAACACAGATGTTGATGCTGGGAATTGATAGGGATACATGGAGTATCATTCATCTTTACACCGGATACCTGCTTTTGTTTTTATTGCTGCTCCACATCGCATTACACTGGAAACATGTGAAAACGATGTTCAAACAGCTTATCAGCAATAGTGTGCTGCGTATTATTATACTGGTATTATTTATAATCAGCAGCGTATTTCTGGTAGTATTCCCCTTCATCCTGAAACCTTCAATTGCATAATGATTGAGTATAATAAAACTGCTATGATTTCAAAGAAAGAAGGGGTCTTAGTTTGGTTCAAGTAATTGTAATAATATCAAATCATACCGGTTGCGGAGCGACATCCGTGATTGTAAACCTGGGCAGTGGTTTGGCCCGCCAAGGCTGCCGCGTATTGATAGGGATGCCGGGTCAAAATGAAAAGCTTAATAATTGGCTGAGCATCAATCAGGAATTAAACCCATCTACAATCTCAGCCCCCAGTATAAATAATATGATACTACACTCCCCCCTGGGCTTAGATTTAATTAACCTGGCTGAAAAACCGGGAACTTCTTCTGAATTGCTGGCTGCTGCGGAGAAGCTTGATTATGATTATCTGCTGGTTCTGCCTGCTAGTTCTGCAGATTGCTTATTGTTAAATGAACTTTTCGATGTGGTAATTGCATGTACCGATCTAAGTCATGCTAACGAACTGGAAGAATTAAAGGATCTGGATGAAGACCTGCGAGGTTCAAAAGCAAAGGGTATTACCCTTATCCTGCCCAACAAGATCGAAACCAAAGAATGGGAGCATAACAGCTGCCAATTATTTTCTCTGGCTGATCATTTTGGCTATGAAAAGATAGCTGATCCAATTCCTGCTTGAGACAGAATTCATGATTTGCCCCTGGAGGGGCATACGGTTTGGGACTTAGGTCAGCAAAATCTTAAAGATGCCTATATGAGGCTGGTTGAGAATGTAGAATCCAAAATCTGATTTTATTTCAATATAAACATCCCCTCCTTTGTTTTAGAGGGGATGTTTAATCTTAATTATTTAACTTATAAATCCAAAATACAATGTGGGTTCTCAAATAGTTTTAGACTGAAACCCTTCAAACCTTGTTAGAGCCAACCCATAATGTCCGAAGATAGACGGTGTTAATGACGGATTAGCTAGCCAAGAAACACCGTCTTTTTATTACCTTAAGTCAACTCACCCTGAACAACCAACTTCACAATATGGTCATCAATAATTTTTTTCCATTCTGCGCTCCATATAAAAGACAAAGAGTGCATTGCTGGGTATAGAACAGATTAACCTAAACTTTCATAATAGGTATTAATGTGAAATGCCAAATATTATTCGCATTACAATCCGAATCCATTCCTTTTTTGAAAAATAACCGTTTCAACCTTTACGAGCTTTTGCTTTTTATAATAAAAATCTTACTTCCATCCATCAAGCAGACATTTCCGCTTTTCACTTGCACTTAATACAATTCTGCAGTCTTCCCAGTTGGTGCTATTGACTGCTTGCTTTTCATATTTAATTTCAAAAGGATGTTGCATTGGTACAGCATCAATAATTTTTTCCGCATCGGCTTTTTTGCCCATTGCTATCTGCACCCAGACATCCTCCAGCACATCGGGCAGTTGGCCAAAAATATCGCTGATGTTTTGTAAGCGTTTGGACAGCATAGAATGGACCCGATCTTCAACTGAGCCTTTATACCGCATATTGTATATCAGCACCTTATCATTTTGCTGACCGATACGTTGAATACGACCTTTTCTTTGCTCCAACCTGGTTGGGTTCCACGGTAAATCCAAATTGATTAAAGTTCCGAGTGTTTGCAGGTTCAGACCCTCAGAAGCCGCATCTGTACCAACCAGGATTTTAATCTCTCTTGATTTGACCATTCGCTTTATATCCTCTTTGGTATGCTTGTGGTATTTCCCATCACGAATAATACCAGATTTATCACCACCAGCATAAAGACCAATGGCAACGCCCTCTAAATCGTTGGACAGTTTTTCCGCAACCCAGTAGGCTGAGTCAAAGTACTGGGAAAAAATAATGCAGCCCTTGTTTTTGAACTCCTTTTCAGCTAACAAATCTAATACCAATGCATATTTCGGGTCTTGTTCCTGGTTTTCTTGAAGGATCTTTATAAATCTGGCCAAGGCATCTCGCTCTGCTTCGGTAATATCCTTAACAGTGCTCACCGTCTTGTTATGGGCCTGGGCACCGCTTCTTTTTTCATCTGTGTCTAAATCGTCATCATCTTCCTCGAAAATATCTTCATCGCTATTTCCCCAGTTAATCATTTTCTCTGCGGTTTTGCGTCCTGCCAGCATGGTGCTTCCAACTCGCTTTAAAAGAAGGGTTTCAATAAAACCACTGCCACGCACACGACTACCCAGCAGTTTACAAAATTCTTCAGCACAACCATAGGCGTCTTGCAGGTAGGGCGGCAGCGATACCCCTTCGCTCTCTTTCTCACCCATTAAGATAACTTCAATCTTTTTAAGATAGGGCTCACCAGTCTCAGGATCATTATTATTTTCCAAGAAATCTCTAGTTCGCCTGACTATATGACGAATAAATGGATTCTGTTTTTCCATAAAACCATTGTCTAAAATCCTGCCTAATTTACGGCCTTCCGGCGTATTATGCATGGCCTTGATCTGTTCTGGCTTAATTATAAAGTTATCCTCTTCCATACGTAGCCGTCTTCTTATTCCACCAAAATTCAGTTCATCTTCCTCAGATGGAGGGAATGGATTGCGCAGCCACTCACATTGTTCTAACCACTCTGCCGGCGAGTTGCCTATTCGTGCTTTGCCCATAATCAAATCAAGTGTTTGCTTGGGATCTTTCCGCCATTTGCTCAAATCACTACCCATGACTGAATTGTTTCTCTGGGATAGAATGTTAAGCAAATCCCATGCTTCGATCGGGTACATCTGCACTGGAGTTGCCGTAGCGAGTAACATGCTATGGGTTCTTAACGATATTTTCAAAAGAAAGTCATACAAATTGTTAGGCTCGGGTTTTAAGTTTTCCTTATCGTCGCCTAAATTCCTACGCCTGGCACGATGCGCTTCATCAACAATTACACATTCATATTGCACGGAGAGTAGTTGCTCCAAATATTCATCGCGACCATTTACGATAATCCCCTGGGAGATTATGCCCACTCTGCGCGGACATTTGCGTATATCGTCTGACGGTGGATACTTAATCCCGTTCTCGTCAACCCACTCTCTGCCGTTATAAGCAGCAGATGGCATATCCAGCAGGGTTCTCATTTCATCTTGCCACTGCCAAATAAGTGTTTTAGGCACAATAATTAGCACCGGCTTGGTACCCCATAGGGCCATGAGCTGGGCTGAAAGGGCCAGTTGAATTGTTTTACCAAGCCCTACCTGGTCCGCCAGTACAAACCTTGCTCCATAAGGTT
>JAQVWS010000099.1 GCA_028709585.1 Syntrophomonas sp.
TTTCAATCCTTTATACGGTATATTTCCCTTGCATTCCGATTCGTCAAGTAAGCAATCTCATCGGGGTGCTGTTTTCGAAGTTCAGCTATTTTTTGAACAACCCAGCGCACATTGGCCGGTTCATTAATTTTACCTCGTAATGGCTCCGGGGTCAAATAAGGGCAGTCGGTTTCAACCAAAAGGCGGTTGTATGGAATTTGGAGGACCACCTCCTGAGCCTTCTTAGCATTTTTATATGTCACGGGGCCGGCGAAGGAGATGTAAAAACCCTGTTTTATTGATTCCATTGCCAGTGGTAAATTCCCGGAGTAACAATGCATTATTCCTCCGTTTTTACCTGCCCGGTGTTCCTTAACAATATCAATTACATCCTGATGGGCATCTCGATCATGTATTATTATTGGTTTACCGACTTCATGAGCCAGTTTTATCTGCTCAATAAATGCTTCCTGCTGCTTATCCCTCGGTGAAAGATCACGATAATAATCCAGCCCAATTTCCCCAATAGCAACTACTTTAGGTTCTTTGCCCCAATCTCTGAATTTTTCCAGCACCTCGTTAGTCAGGGTTTTGGCATCATGAGGGTGTATCCCTACCGCAGCATATATCTGCTTATATTTGCGCGCCATCATCACAGCATCACGCGAGGATTGCAAATCGTAACCTACACAGATTATCTTCTCCACTCCGGCCTGCTCGGCACGTGTAAGTATTATTTCAAGGTTGTCCCGCAGTTGCTTATCCTGCAGGTGAGCATGGGTATCAATAATCATCCGGTTCTTTTCCTCCTTTGTTAGGCAACCTAATCGAACCGTTCTATTTTACGCGATTACCGGAAGCAATGTCTTTAGTAACCGTCAAAGCATCCACATATTGATCATCAGATGCCGCTAAAATCATCCCATGAGACATAACTCCTCTTATTTTGGTAGGCTTTAGGTTGGCAACTAAAACCAATTTCTTGCCGATTAATTCTTCCGGCTTGTAATGCTGGGCAATTCCAGATACCACAGTACGTTCTTCATCCCCCAGTTTCATCTTAAGTACCAATAATTTATCGGCTTTCTCCATCTTCTCACAGGCTATAACTTCTGCAACCCGAAGGTCGAGTTTGGCAAAATCCTCAATGCTTATATGTTGTTGTTTGGTTGGCTCTTCCATGGCCGGTTTTTCTTCCTGAATTGGTTTTTTAACCTCTATCATATCTTCCACTGGTTCCTCTCCCCTCAGGTTTTTCAAGTCAATACGCGGGAATAATGATTCGTCCTTAAATACTTGGTTTCCGGTTCCAGCTATACCCCATATTCCAGCATCTTTCCACATTACTTGCTCATCCTGCTCCCATAATCTTAATTGTTGGTTAGCCCTTGTAATAAGGGTAGGCATGGCAGGCGCAGTTAAAATAACAGTAATACGGATACATTCCAGTAGATTATATAAAACCGCTGCCAGTCTGGAAAGTTGGCGTTCATCTTTGGCCAACTTCCACGGGGCGGTTTCATCAATATATTTATTGGCTCGTGACACCAGCCGTGAGGTAGCATGCAGATAACCAGAGAAATCGAGTTTCTCCAGTTTCTCGGTTGCCTCATCATATGCTTGCCGGGCACAAACCTTAAGTTCCTCATCCAAATCGGCTGTTTCTATCTGCTCGGGTAATATGCCCGCAAAATATTTAATTATCATAGCAACTGTGCGGCTGATTAGATTACCTAAATCATTGGCTAAATCAGCATTAATGCGAGTAGCCATCATCTCTTCTGAATATAAGCCATCCTGACCAAAAGTCAGCTCTTTCAGCAGGTAATATCGTACTGCATCGGCACCGTATTTTTGAACCAGAATATTAGGATCAACAACATTGCCTTTTGATTTTGACATTTTCCCGCCTTCAAGCATAATCCAACCATGAGCGCAAACCTTCTTAGGCAGCGGCAAATCAAGGGCCATCAGCATTATAGGCCAGATTATAGCATGAAAGCGGATAATATCCTTGGCCATTAGATGTACATCAGCTGGCCAGTATTTGTTGAATTGTTCTTCATCCTGTAAATAACCAATACCTGTTAAGTAGTTTATCAATGCATCAAACCAAACGTATACCACATGATTCTCATTAAATGGCACCGGTATTCCCCATTTGAAGCTGGTACGGGAGACACAAAGGTCTTCCAGCCCGCCTTTTATAAAATTAACTACTTCATTGCGCCTTGATTCAGGTTGTATAAACTCCGGGTTCGCCTCTATGTGTTCCAATAGACGCGGTGCATATTTGCCCATATTAAAAAAATAACTCTCTTCCTGCAAGAGCTCGACTTCACGTGCACAATCCGGACATTTGCCCTCTACTAACTGACGTTCGGTAAAATATGTCTCGCAGGGACTACAATACCATCCCTTATAATTCGACATAAAAATATCTCCCTGATCATATACCTTCTGAAAAATCTTTTGGACAACTTTTTCATGTCTCTCTTCGGTAGTACGAATAAAATCTGTGTTAGAAATCAGCAACAAATCCCAAAGCTTGCGAATATTAGCTACTATTTCATCAACATGTTGAATAGGCTCCTTGCCCTTTTCTCGTGCTGCCCGCTCTATTTTCTGCCCGTGTTCGTCGGTTCCGGTCAGATAAAACACATCATAACCCTGCATCCGCTTAAAACGGGCCATACAGTCTGCTGCCACTGTTGTATAGGCATGGCCTATATGTAAATTATCACTGGGGTAATAAATAGGGGTGGTAATATAGAAGTTTTTCTTCTGCTGCATGTTGGTCCCTCCATTAATAAGCAATTAAACCAAGTATATTCAGTGTATTTTACCACAAAATTCAGTTCTTATCCAAAATCTTACCTGGCTTGGCCTATTTTTATGCATTAAGTTATAAATAACACACTGTGAGCTTAATTCCTCATCTGTAATTATGCGTAGCCATCCTTATAAAATAAAAAATTTGCCTAATTATGTATTAGACCCCGAAATATATCAGCAAATTTCGCATATTTAGTAAATATTGATTAAGGAGGTAATTTACGCCGTGGAGCCCATTAAATCCTTGCTAATTTTGCCTATTACTTAGTAAAATTTCCATTAATATGTTTCATTAGCTAAATTCTTGTACTTTTTTGTCGTAAATAGCTTGACTTATTCTGACAATTTTGGTATCGTTTGTGAAGGGCAAAATCAAATGCTTAATAAAGGAGGAGAAAAAGCAATGATGAAATCAACTGGTGTAGTAAGAAGAGTAGACGAGCTCGGGCGTATAGTAATTCCTATCGAGTTGAGAAGAACCATGGGGATAGAAGAAAAGGATGCCCTGGAAATCTATGTTGACTCGGAAAAGATTATCCTAAAAAAATATGAGCCCGCTTGTATATTTTGCGGAAATGCCGATGGGGTATCTAATTATAAAGGCAAAAACCTCTGTAAGAGCTGCCTTACTGAATTGGCAAAACAGATCGGCTAAACTACTAATATCGAATCTACTTATTAAATAACATATTATAAATTGCAGATTTTTGGACTTTATACTCTTGGGCCTTCATTTTGAGGGCCTTCTTTCTGTCCATCCCTGATTCTATAAGTTCATTAGTCTCCTGTGCTATTTCTATCAAGTCCACTTTTCGTACCTCTTCATTATGATGCGCTGGAATCAATAAGGATATTTCCCCCCGGGGAGGATGCTCCGAATAATAGCATTTTATTTGCCCTACCGAACCTTGTTTTACTTCCTGATGAATCTTGGTTAGTTCGCGGGCTACTGTTATTAGCCTTTCCTCTCCTAGAGTAACTTCTATATCATCCAGGGTCTTAAGCAACCGATGTGGGGCTTCATATAATATCAGGGTTCTGGGTTCATCCTTTAAACTTGTCAGCAGCTCTTTTCTTTTCGCTGTTTTAGGAGGGAGAAATCCGATAAAAACAAAGCTGCTGCTATCCAAGCCAGAAATTGCCAAAGCTGCTGTGCAAGCTGACGGCCCGGGAATTACTTCTATCTCTATGCCTGCCTGGATTGCCTTATTAACTAGACTCTCCCCGGGATCAGATATTGTGGGCATTCCCGCATCAGATATCAAGGCAATATTTTCTCCCCTTATTAGGTGTGCCAAAATATTGTCTTCTTTGCCGGGGTTACTATGCTGGTGGTAGCTGGTTAATTTTTTTTTTATATTAAAGCGGTTTAGCAGTTTTATACTGTGACGCGTATCTTCACATGCTATCATATCCACGCTTTTCAGAGTCTTTATCAGCCTTATACTGGCATCTTCCAGGTTGCCTATCGGTGTACCGCATATGTAAAGTTTTCCAGCCATTTAGGGTCACTTCCTTGCCAGAACAATTTTATAATGTCATTGCATAAGCTTGATATATTTTTTTAATATTATTAGTGAATTCTCCAACTTTATCATAGATTATCAAGGGAGGGAGTACCGTAACATTTCCGGGACGATTTTTGTGTCCTTCCAGAAGGACCAACCCTGCCTGGCGGTCAATAAATGAATGTATCATTTGTAATCTTCTTACCGGTATTTTATAACGCTTAAAAAGCTCCATCGCTTCTGCTAATCGTTCAGCTCTCTGAATAATTGCCATTTTCCCTCCCTGGCCTAACAGATACGCCCCCTGCCGCACCAGTTCTTCCAGGTCAATCCTCAGCTCATGCCGGGCAATAGCTTCCTCAATATCAGCATTTATATGACCTTCTCCTTTTTTCCAAAAAGGGGGATTGCTCAAGACTAGCTCTGCACATTCCCCCGGCAATGATTTATTAATTTCTTTTATATCTTGCTGGATTATCTTTATTCTATGGGCTAGATCATTAAAAGACACACTGCGTCGGGCTCTATCTGCCATAGCCGTCTGAATCTCAATTCCACTTATCTCAGGATCGTTACTGCGTGCTGTTAACAGGAGCGGAATTACTCCATTACCCGTTCCTAAATCAATAATATGCTTAACTCCTGTAATTTCCGGAAAATGTGCCAGCAACACCGCATCCACAGAAAAACGATAACCGTTGATTGGCTGTATAATCTTCATATTTCCTAATATTAAATCATCCAAGGTCTCATCTGCGCTTATTATTCCTGGCTGGTCTGTCACCTCTGGCCTTTACTCCTTTTCCATAAATGCTATACAAAACAAACACCCATCACTGCGAATCTGTCCATAAGCAATCGGGCAAACATGATACCCTTCATTATAAAGCTGCCCCAGTTGCTCATATCCTTCTCCCCGCAGTTTTATCAAATCCGCCTCCGAGCGCAATCTAATCTGCGGCTCTGAATTGCCCGCTCTCTCCAAGGTGGCTACGCGTTCTTTCAGGTCGGCAATCTCAAGAATCAACTCCCGGATTAGTATCTTCAATTCTTGAACACTCTTCTCCATTTTTAACCCCCTCTGACCTCTTGGAACTATACATTTCCGACTCATATTTCAAGCAGCACATTAATCGCCCGCAGATGCCGGAAATTTTAGCTGGATTCAGGGAAAGATGCTGTTCTTTGGCCATGCGGATAGATACCGGCGCAAATTCTCCCAGGAAGTTGTTGCAGCACAATATCCTCCCACAGGTGCCTATGCCACCCAACATCTTTGCTTCATCCCTAACCCCTATTTGCCTCAGTTCAATGCGCGTTTTAAAAATAGAGGCCAAATCTTTTACCAGATCTCTAAAGTCAACCCTGCTTTCAGCGGTAAAATAAAAAATTATTTTACCCATATCAAAAGTATACTCTACCTCAATAAGCCGCATAGGAAGGTTATGTTCTCTGACCTTCTCCCTGCATAATTCCAGTGCCTCTGCTTCCTTTTCTTTATTATGCCGGTAGGTGTTTAGATCTTCCTCATTCGCCTTACGAATTACCTTTTTTAAGGGCAGAACCAACTGCTGCTCACTCATTTCTCTTTTGAGCATAGCTACTTCACCATATTCTACTCCCCGGACAGTTTCCACTATAACTGCTTCACCCAGCTCAAATTCCATATGGCTGCTGTCAAAATAATATATTTTACCGGCTGACTTAAATCTTACGCCTATTACAGATACCAAAAAATTGCCCCCTTATTCACTTAGATCTCAATTATCTTAATGGGTTGCAGCCCATTTTATTTCTTAAGATATCATTGTCTGTCTTTATTATTGTAATGCATCCCAGAGCTGATAGGAAATGTTTATGTTTATTAACAACGGATTTACTGGCCCACTGTATTGTTTCCTCAGTTTATCTAAATTCTTTAATGCATTTTGAACCCTATTGGGGGTGATTTGTTTTAAGTTTTCACATAGCTTTAGACTGCTCTGCATCATCAGCAATTGTTTTTGACCTGTAACCTGATAAATATAAATATCTCTCAAAAGGGTACTCATAAGACCAGCTAACATAACCGGGTTTGCCTCCATTTTCTCAGCACATAAGAATACCTCGATTTCATTCCCGCCAGCCAGATTTTTTATCAGCGATTGGGCTGTATCCCAAAGATCTTCCAAACCCTCTTCTTCCGCTAGAATAAGTGCGGAGGCCATACTTCCCTGCCCAAGCCTGCTCAGGTTTGCAGCTCGCTCCGGATCCATTCCCCTTTCCATTAAAAACTTGCTGATGCTAATCTCCTCTAATGGAAAGAACCTAATCATCTGACAGCGTGATACTATGGTTTCCAGTAAGTTCATTTCATCAGTTACCAGAATGATTACTGCATGAACCGGCGGCTCTTCCAATGTCTTTAAAAGTGCATTGGCGGCAGGAATGCTTAAGAGGTGAGCATCTTTTATTATAACAATTCTAAGGGAGGAGCGGTATGGCTTTAAAGCTAACCAAGGCCCCATCTCCCGGTTTATCTGTTCAATCCCAATCAGCGATTTATTATCCATTTTTTCTATAACGAGGAGGTCTGGATGTACCTTTTCTTTTAAATATATTTCCCCCTGAGGGTCTGTTTGCATAATAATTGCTGCAGCAAAAATCTCTGCAGTTGTATATTTGCCTATTCCAGCCGGACCGCTAAAAAGATAGGCATGATTAATCTTTCCAGTTTCCAAAGCCTTGCGCAGCGGCAATAGAGCTCGCTCTTGCCCAATTATTCCAGCAAAGTATTCCATAAAATCATCCCTATTCCCTATATCAAAAGATCAATGAGCATCCCTCTAATTTTATCTAAGCTCTCAAGTATTTCCATAGGTTCTCTTTTGTTGGTGCGAAAATCGTTGATTAATTTTTCTACTTCTGCATCTACGGTATTTACTGTTATTAGAAGCGTTCTTCCGCGTCGATTTCTGCCTCTTCTTTTGCTTAGTTGGTAGGATTCCGAGCTAGCTTCTTTTAAAAAATCTCTTACCAGCTTTTTATATCGCATCAAGTCGTTGATATTGAGGTTTCTTTTCAGGTTATCGCTGAGTTTGTCAATATTTCCTAATATTTCCTTAATTCGAAACTGCATGGCTGCTTCTTGACGATATGCTAATTCCTGCTCAAATGCAGTCTCCGTTACTTTTTTCACTCCTGCTATATCAGTCTTGTTCAAGGAAGGATATTTACTTAATTCCTGTTTGTTACGTTCTATTTTCATAAAATTCCTATCCTTTCCCGCTGAAAATTGTTAATAAATGAGATAGCCATTTAGTCCAGCAAATCCTCAATTAATGTCATGGCTTCCTGTAGCAGAATGTCAGTAGTCTTTTTTGCATTCAGCAACTTGATTCTCTGGGGTTCTTGCGCTAATAAGCGGAGATATCCATCTCGAATACGAGCCTGGAATTGCAGGCCTTCCTTTTCCAAGCGGTCAGGGATCTCCTTGTTTCTTCTGCTTAATCCCACTTCTGGGTCAATATCAAGCAACAATGTAAGGTCAGGCTTCAGTTCTCCTGTACAAAGCCGGTTTAGATCTTGCAGGAATTTAATATCCAAGCCCCGGCCATAGCCTTGGTAGGCTATAGTGGAATCCAGGTAGCGGTCAGCAATTATTAGCTTCCCCTGACTTAAGGCCGGCCTTATTATCTCCTCAACCAATTGGCTGCGGGCTGCAGCATAGAGAAAAGCCTCTGTCTTATCTATTATACCATCATTATGAACGTCCAATAGTATACGCCTTATTTTTTCGGAAATGACTGTGCCACCAGGTTCTCTAATTCCTATTGTTTGATATTTCCCGCTCAAAGCAGACAATAGACTCTGCTTCAAGGTTGTTTTTCCGCTGCCATCAATACCCTCCAGGCTTATGAATGCCCCTCTTTTCTGCATACCCAATCTCCTTAATTTCTTTTCTAGTCAACTATTACTTTTATGTAATCCAGAGCCGAATCCTCCGGTCCTTGAATTCTTGCTCCGCTCCTTTTTAAGTAGTTCAGATAATCGTATACTTCCTCCGTAATAAGTTCTCCCGCAGTCAGACTGGGTATCCCCGGCGGATAAGCCGCCACCATCTCTCCAGCTATTCTGCCCTGGCATTCGGCCAGTTTAACTTTTTCGGTGGTCGCAAAAAAAGCCTCGCGGGGACTCATTATAACTGGGGGCAGCGGCGGCTGGTAAACCATCTCCTCCTTAAACCCATTGGCAGGATAAGCAACCGCTAGTTTATTTAATGCCTCATAAAATCGCTCCCAGTCCTCACGCTCATGCAAGCACGAAAACATCGCCAGAATAGAA
>JAQVWS010000100.1 GCA_028709585.1 Syntrophomonas sp.
ATTGATTGAAAACGCTAAAGCCAAGGTAAATGAAGCACTGGAGCATTGTTCCCGCAAAAATATTACTGAATGGTCTATAATCAAATCACAGATTCGTGATAAGCTAGGCAAACACTTATTTGAAAAGACGGGCCGCAAACCTATGATAATGCCAATTATTATGGAAACGTAACTTTTATGTGTATGGCTAATTAGACTAATTAAATATCATATCTCTAATCACCTGGCAATTGAAAACCGGGTGATTTTTTTATTGCGGTATATTCCCGATGCCCCAAGATTTTTTATTGCTTAAAAATTAATAAGTGTATTATTTAAGCTTCGGGTGGTAAATCTAAATTAAGAAACAAAGCAAACGAAAGGGGTTTATTTATTGTGACAGATAATCCTAACCCACAGGTGACGGAAGAAAGTTCAAAAATAGATAACATTAAGGAACTGGGGCAGATTGAAATCCCGAGCTTTAAAAGTGATATACATTGTCTTACCATATCAGGGCAGGTAGAAGGACATATGGTATTGCCGCCGCAGAACAAAACCACCCGTTATGAACATATTATTCCCCAGTTGGTAGCGGTAGAGGAAAATCCTCAAATACGAGGTTTACTAGTAGTGTTAAATACGGTTGGAGGAGATGTAGAGGCAGGTTTGGCCCTGGCCGAGATGATAGCCAGTTTATCCAAACCTACCGTATCCATAGTATTGGGAGGAGGCCACTCGATTGGCGCCAGCATTGCTGTAAGCACGGATTACTCGTTCATTGCTCCTTCAGCAACCATGACCATTCATCCGATTCGTTTAACCGGTTTGGTAATAGGAGTAGCTCAGACATATGAGTATCTGGACAAAATGCAGGATCGAGTAGTAGATTTTGTAATTCGTCATTCTAAGATAAGTGATAAGAAATTTAGGGAACTAATGTTTAGAACCGGGGATCTGGCCCGTGACATAGGCACTGTGCTGGTGGGCAAGGATGCGGTAGAATGCGGCCTAATTGATGAAATTGGCGGGCTGCACCATGCAGTAGTCAAGCTGCATGAACTTAAGGATATGCCTGAGAGAGGTGTTTTGCAATGATTATATACACTCCCAATCCGCTTGAACTTCTGGAGAATAAAGATGCCAGTATATTGATAAATATTAAAATGCCCTCAGGAGGAAGCTTGAATGTAGAACCACTGGGATATGATCAGATCAGGATTGTGGACATAATGAGTACCGATCCTATGGATTTCATGAACAACAAATACCAGCCTGGGAATGTAATAAAATTAAAATGGGAAGATATTTTATAAAAAGTCCGCGTATTCTATAAAGTCAGCTGCAAAGCCTGCCGGCAACCTTGTCGGCAGGCTTTGCAGCAAGAGATAGAAACAATTCTTAGCTTAAAAACAGGAATTAATGGGGCAGATACCCCCAGGGATTTTATTTAATAAGTTCATAGTGCATTGCATCACTATAGCTGTTGCCCCAACTAAATCCAGCCGGCTTAAAGGCTTTTTCCCAGAGTATCAAATTTGGATCGCTGGGTTCCCGGGAAGGATTAACATTTCTAAAATGATTTGCCGCATTAATATCAATAGCAGTCCCCCAGGAATGATTACTCAACCCCCTGGAAGGGTTCCAATTTACATGCCGGGTCACGAAGGTTCCGTCCATCGTCTTAATAAGACTCAGCAGGGGCACTTGTTGGCCGTTAATATTTGCAGATCCATTTTTGATATAGGTAAAAGCCTGGATAAAATTAGCGGCAGCATCTTTATGTACCTGTACGTTTCTATTTAAGCCTGGTAGTTTTATAGTCACGATGTTGCGGGCGATCCATTGAGGGTCTACTTCTATTCGGCCGTCTTTTATATCTCGGTATCTAAATTGTCCAAACGCTCCGTTAACCTTGCTTAGTTTTGGATATTTATAGGCATCTGTGGCTTGCCCCGACCGGGATACCGGTATGTCCACTTTATTATCCTTGGCTACAGGTTTATTGTTACTGACAGGCAAACTAGCCACATTCTTTGCCTCATTATTGCTGGCAGGCGTTTCAGCAGCTTTTACTGCTTGTCCACCTGTAACGGTTATATTTCTGGCTGTATCCCATACTTTATCTTGAGCTGAGGTATCGCTTTCCTTTTCTTCATTCTCTGCTACAGACTTATTTTCGTTATCGATTTCATTCACCTGGAGATCAACTGCATGTGTTGCGGTTTTATCTGTTTTTTGTATCGGCAGTAAAGCCGAAAAGGATATTGACAATAATATCCCTATAATTACCAGACCCCAACCTATTTTCTTATCCATATAATTTATCCTCCATAATCTTACTTTTTCAAATTAGTCATCAATTCCACTTTTGATTTTCAGAGCTAATTTTACATACAATTCTACAAATAACCATTAATAATCGTCAAAGGTAACATATACCATGTTTTAAAGGCTCCTTGGTTTAGGCATAGTTGCTATAACCAATCGGATTAGATAAGCATAGTATAATTTAATAGTTTTATATAAATTCCTGGTTAAGGAATAAAACAGGAGGCGAATTCTTTGCAGACTCTTGTGCTAAAAAGACCAGTAATAGCGGTGGCCGGGAGTTCAGGAAAAACCACCACCAAAGAGATGATTGCTTCAATATTGAAAAGGCAATGGAAAATCTACAAATCAATTGCTAATAGAAATAATAGACAACACCTATCCCATCATGCCAAACAGATCAGACCATTTCACCGCGCGGTTGTTCTTGAATATGGGATGTCAGCCCCAGGTCATCTGCGTAGAAGCTGTAAGATTATCAAGCCTAATATGGCTGTAATTACTATGATCGGTACCGCTCACATCGGCAATATGGGCGGAAGTGTTAAAAAGCTTATCAAGGCCAAATCAGAATTAATTGCAAATATGAAGCAATCGGGGACCTTATTCCTTAATAATGACGATATCCAATCCAAGGGTTTGAATACTAAAAAATTTACCGGCAAAATAGTTACGGTAGGCATTAAAAATGCGGCTGATTACCATGCATATAACTTACGCACCGGCCAGCAGGGAATGTTTTTTGAGATAAATCTAGCTGGTAATAGTCAGGAGTTATATATACCCATCTTAGGTATCCACAACGTGTATAACGCTCTTTTGGCGGTTGCTGTTTCCGATTGCTTGGGTTTTAGTTCTGAACAGATTAGAGAGGGGCTTAAAAAGTATAAAAAACTGCACGGCAGGTTAAGGGTTTTTAATTTAAAAAATAATGTATGTTTAATTGATGATACTTTTAACGCCAACCCCAATTCGGTTAAAACAGCTATCGATGTTCTTGGCCAAAAGGGGGCAGGGAAAAATATTGCCATATTGGGAAGCATGTCGGAATTGGGCTCATATTCTCAAAGAGGGCACAAACAGGTAGGCCGGTATTTAGCTGACAAAAATGTAGATTATCTCTATACCTATGGGAGAGGTGCCAAAATTATTGGAAAGGCAGCTATTGCTCATGGTTTTCCTGCTGTAAAGGTAATGCATTCAAGCCAGAGACAAGTTTTGCATAAAAAGATCAAGAAGAATATAGAACGGGGAGCAACTATCCTGGTAAAGGGCTCCCATAATATAATGATGAATAAAACCGTAAAATTTATAAAAAACGCTAAATAAACAATCATTGAAATGCCTATTTATAGTAATTTTTCTAATTGTGCTATGCTATAATTATTGAAGTATTTTTTTGGGGGTTTTATATTTGACGATTTTACATGCATTAGCTCTAGGTATAGTGCAAGGTTTGACAGAATTTTTACCGGTTAGCAGCAGCGGGCATTTGGTAATTCTTCAACATCTTTTTGGCATTGAAGAGGGGGCGCTTACCTTTGATGTCCTTTTGCATATTGGGACTTTGATGGCAGTATTTGCTGCTTTCTGGAAGGATATATTTGCTATTATAAAGAAACCTTTTTCCCGATTAACTTATTTGATTATTGTGGGCTGCATTCCAGCTGGGTTAATGGGCTTTTTTCTTCAGCCGTTATTTGAACAGGCTTTCCAATCACTATTGGTAGTTGGAATAGGATTGCTTATTACAGGTTTCGTATTAAAGGGTTCTGAACTGGTGGCGGAAAAATCTCTTAACATGAAAGAAATAAGGGAAACCAGTTATCTGGATGTTTTATTTATTGGTTTGCTGCAGGGCTTAGCTATTGTGCCGGGCATATCACGTTCCGGTTCTACCATAGCGGGGGGGTTGCTGGCTGGACTGGATCGGACTTTTGCCGCCAGGTACTCGTTTCTGGTTTCCATCCCGGTTATCCTGGGGGCCGGCCTGGTACAACTAAAAGATTTTTCTGCCGCTGAACTGACCGGAGTGGAGTTGCTTCCTTATGTAATTGGGCCTGTAACAGCTGCGTTATTTGGATTTCTTGCCATAAAGGTCGTAATGAGACTGGTTAAAGAAGGCCGCTTATCGATTTTCTCGTATTATTGCTGGCTGCTTGGAGCAGCTACTATTGGAGCACATTTCTTTTTTTAAGGTGTAAGAAATTTCAGTAGTTGATATATAAATTAGTGAAAAGGCGTATAAATAATATGGTAAAAAAGAAGGAAACCCGGCTAAAAATTAAAAAAAATGTCTCAAATGGCGGCAGCAATAAAAAAACAACGGGAAATATTATAAAAACTGAAATATTTTCTATAATTGTTTTTATGCTGGCTGTATTTCTATTGGTTAGTATAAAAAACTTTCAAAACATACCTGATGATACTAAGTTTATTGGGATTATCGGTGCATATCTGAGCAGAGGGGTTCAGATTTTATGCGGACATGCGGCTATGCTGGCCCCGATTTATTTGCTGGCCTGGTCTATCCATATGGGAGTATACAGGAAATATTGGTCAGCGCGCATGTGGGGAGTTACTCTGTTATTCTTGATATCGCTGGCTTATGTGAGTATCTATCGCATACCTTTAGGGCTAAATGCCTGGGAGGCATCTCTGCGGGGATTAGGCGGCGGCTATATTGGCGGAGGAATAGCCTTTATGCTTATTCGGCTATTGGGGAAAGCAGGTACTTCCATATTCTTAACCCTATGCGTTTTGTTATCACTAATAATGATATTTAATAAATCATTATCAGAAATGGCTGCCTTGTTATGGATTAACATAAAGAAAATTGGGGCTAAGCTGAGCAAAATAATGTTTTATGAGGAAATTCCGGCCGCTGCTTTTGAAGCTGAATCGAAAGAAGCCGTAATTATCAATCCGGTCAGTATAGATCCTGAAAGCGAGGAATTAGCCCCCGCCAAGAAAAACATGATAGAGCCTCAAATGAAGGAACAGAAGCAGGAGAAGAAGAAAAGTAATCCTCAGATAGAGATGGTTTATCGGGATAATGGGGATATTAATCATTACGTCAAGCCTTCTTATGAAATGTTAAGCATTGTAGAAAGCGATAGGACTATAGATAAGAAAAATATCAAAGATAGTATTGCAATTCTGGAAGATACCTTTGCCAGCTTTGGGGTTAGCGTAAAAGTTAATCAGGTAAGCTGCGGCCCGGCTGTCATACGATATGAGCTAACACCGGCCCCGGGAGTAAAAGTAAGTAAGATAATAAGCCTAAGCGATGATTTGCAGCTTAACTTAGCTGCCAAGGGAATCCGTATCGAGGCGCCCATACCTGGCAAATCGGCAATCGGCATCGAGGTGCCCAGCTCTAAGGTTAGCAGTGTGGGACTTCGCAATCTATTGACAGCTTCTGCTTTTAAGAAACTGAATAGCCCGCTATCATTTGCCTTGGGAGAAGATGTCAGCGGAAATCCGGTA
Organism: Syntrophomonas sp.; assembly: GCA_028709585.1. Lineage (GTDB taxonomy): Bacteria > Bacillota > Syntrophomonadia > Syntrophomonadales > Syntrophomonadaceae > PHAA01. Next base: position 5,800 of record JAQVWS010000100.1, read on the forward strand.
GTAGCAAAATTGAGTGATATGCCCCATTTATTAATTGCTGGTTCCACAGGGTCAGGAAAAAGTGTTTGCTTGAACAGCATTATTATGTGTTTGCTGTATAATGCTACCCCGGACGAATTGAAGCTGGTTTTTATTGATCCCAAGATGGTAGAATTAACAGTTTATAATGGTATACCCCATTTAATGACCCCGGTGGTGACTGACGCCAAAAAAGCCTCGATGGTTTTACGATGGATGACCACCGAGATGGAGAAACGTTACAAATTATTTGCTGAGATGGGTGTAAGGGATATATACAGATATAATCAATCTGCTTCGCCTTTGCCCTTTATCGTTATTATTATTGATGAACTGGCTGACCTGATGATGGTTGCGCCAGTTGAGGTAGAGGATTCCATATGCAGATTGGCACAAATGGCCCGCGCAGCTGGGATTCACTTAATTGTTGCTACCCAGCGACCTTCAGTTGATGTAGTAACGGGTATTATAAAAGCCAATATACCTTCGCGGATAGCCTTTGCCGTATCATCCCAGACTGATTCCAGGACTATTTTGGACATTGGAGGAGCAGAAAAATTATTGGGCAAAGGAGATATGCTGTTTTCGCCGGTAGGGGCGGTCAAACCTTTCCGGGTGCAAGGAGCCTTTGTATCAGACCATGATATTGAAATAACCGTCAATTATATTAAAGGACAAGTATTATCAGAGCCAGCGGTTGATCAGCTGGCCGGACTTGAATCATCATTGGAAAACATGGATTTGGATTACGAGGATGAGGTTTTTTGGGATGCGGTAAAGATATTGGTAGAAAATCAGAAATCGTCGGTATCGTTTTTGCAGCGGAAGTTAAGGATTGGCTATTCACGGGCTGCGCGGCTTATGGACTTGATGGAAGAAAGAGGCATAGTGTCCGAAATTGATGTGAATAAAAAACGTGAAATATTGATTAGCATGGAACAAATGGAAAAACTATACGCAAATAACAAAAATGTGCTACTATAATGATATATTTAGGACCCGAAAAGAGCATTTACTGCAAGAAATAATTAGGATGATAATAGTTTTTAGAAAAAATAAGCCCAATAATAATGCGGCTTTATCAAATAATAGATAAATAGATTTAAACTAATTGGGGAAGAAAAAACAGTTGCTTTAAATAGTATATTTTTTAGAATAAATTTGGGAGAAAAGGCATGAAGCTTACCCCGCGCGAGAGTGAAATTGCAGAATTCCTGAAAAAGGAACCTCTGATTTCTCAAGATGAATTGGCCAAATATTTTGGCATAAGCCGGTCATCCGTAGCGGTTCATATATCTAACCTGATGAAGAAAGGTATAATACTGGGCAAAGGATATGTATTCAACAAAAAAGCTTCAGTCGTAATAGTAGGCCAGATCTTTCTTGCCATAACAGCTCAAGGAGAACCTGATAATACCGTAATTGATATTAAATATTCCGGCTTCGCTGCAGAATCATGCAAAGTACTGGCGGAATATGGAGTTAAACCCAAATTAGTTACTGTGATTGGCAGTGATGAACTGGGAAATGAGATTATAAATTATTTAAAAACCAGTGAAGTTGATGTGACCAATATTTATCGACATCCTGAAAAAAGAACATGCAGGAAAATTATATATGATAAAGACCTATGTTTAGCAGAAGGGTATAGCCACCAAGACTTTCTACAGGCTATAGAAGCTCGGGAGTGGGTGTTATCAAATTGCGATTGGCTGATTGTTGAGCCAGAATTCCAAGAAACAATTGCCAAAAAATTAATGGGTCGAGATTTTCCATCTCCTTGTCTGTGCGGATGTTGGTTTGCTGACAAGGAAATTCCCGTTTTTTTAGGAAATTATGACCTGCTAGTTATTGGAGTCACAGATTTAAATGAAAATTATTATATGCCAAAATTCCGAAAACTTATCGAAGAGGGCACCCGGAACTGTATAATTACTGATGGAAGCAACAGTGCGATATTGATCAATAGTGAAGGGGTTAGAGATTTTCCTTTACCTCCTAATCAGGGTTTTAATAGTCGCACAGGGATACATTATTTTCTGGCCGGGTTGGTATACGGATTGTCAGCTGGTTATCCCCTTCGACAAGCCGTAAGGATTGCCAGCAGTACAGCCAATGACAACGGTTAATTATTTTTTTTTATATTAATACGGGGGTGACTGACATAAACAGCTTTGGATCCAGAATAAAAGCAGAGCGGGAAAGACAGGGTATTGATCTGCATGCAGTTGCAGAAGAGACCAAGATTCGCACCTTGTATCTTAATGCTCTGGAGGAAGAGAATTTTGACCTACTTCCGCCTCGAGTTTATGCCACCGGATTTGTAAGGCGGTATGCTCGCTTTTTAAAAATGGATCCAGACGAGTTAGTAAAGGATTTTCAAAATATGGCTTATGGCAATCATCCTGATGAAGACGTAATGATGATGACAGCTGATAACCAAACCCCAGCAAAAAGTGCTATGCTATTAAACATACCCGTCAAAAATTTACTGGCTGGCGCGTTTTTTTTGATATTAGTGATATGGTCGGGCAATTATATATTAGATTATATTAATAATTGGAGTGTTAATCAGCCGCCATCTGTAAACGAGCCCATTATGGAACAGCCTAAGGATATCCCTTCAGCTGTAACAGAAAAGCTGGTTCTTAATATTGAAGCCAGAGAAAAATGCTGGCTGCAGGTTATAGTTGACGGCGAGCAACAATATTCTGCTATAATGGCATTCGGAGAAAAGCTATCCTTTGAGGGCAGCCAGTCAATTTATATTAAAGCAGGTAA
>JAQVWS010000101.1 GCA_028709585.1 Syntrophomonas sp.
TAATTAAAGTAAAATTATTTTTTTTGATATTCTTTACTGCGAATATGCTACACATTTCTCAACTTTAGCCATTATTTTGCAGGATAACCAGACCTGGGTGTATAAGTATAATACTGGTTTGATAATTTCTTTAAGCTTTAGAAAGAGCATAGTTAACTGAGAGGAGGTATTACTATCACACCACACAGCCGAATAAATAAATAGGAGGGAAAAACTAGTGAAAAAAATACTTGCGCCAATACTGGCTGTACTGATCGTACTGATATTTTGTTTGCCAGGTATAGCTGCCGACAACAAAACTGTCTGGAGTCAGGCGGTGATAGGTAGTCAGGCGGTTGTATCGTCCGGTGAACACGGACAGCCAATAATTAGTGAAGAAAAAGCGCGGGAAAATTTGGCCGGTATGTTTCCGGAGATTATAGCGGGCCAAGACCTGCAGGCAGAATATAATGATCAGAGTTATATGAGCAAACCATGTTGGAATTTTCGTTCCAGAGATATAATGCAGCAACCTGGCCCACGCGGGTTTGAAATAGATGCCTTAGTTGATGCCGCTACGGGTGAAGTCGTCCGCATGAATTATAATCCTGATCCTGATCTGTATCGAGGCAAAAACGTAAGATTAACTCGTGAGCAAGCTCTGGCAATTGCTCATAATTATCTGGAAAAAGTCCATCCCAATAAGGTAAGTCAACTTTTCCTCAGTAACAATGACCCTAGATACCCTTACTACGGCAACGATATAAATATGGTTTATATGTTTCTTTGGAGCCGACTGGCAAATGGTGTTATTGTAGACGCAGACAATATATACATCGGAGTGGACGCGATAACCGGCAAGGTAACTCATTACTCCTATAACTGGCATAACGTTCAATTCCCCCAGGCGGATAAGTCCATATCCAAACAGGAGCTAACGGCTAAGCTGTTAAATGAATCCGGCTTATTTCCTGCATATGTGAGTGTTATGGGCGCAACCGGCAATGATACCAGCACATTTATACCGGCTTATGTCTTAAACAGCAGTGCAGCATATTATGATTGCCATACCGGACAAGGGCTTATGAGTGACGGCAGCAAAATTGCGCCTGAGGATATGCGCATTTATGAGCAGGTATTTATTCCTCAGCCAGATGGAAACATCAATAAAACCGAATTAACCCCCCGCAAAAAAATAAATCCCGAAGCTGCCAAAAAGGCTGCAGAAGATTTTTTTAAGTTTATGGGCATAAAAGGAGAAGTTATACGAAGCGGTGGCGGTTCAAGCAGCGGAGACGGTTTTAGGCAGGAATATTGGACGTACAGTATAGGTTCGGAAGACAAATACCAGAATATGGACAACAATATACAGGTGGGAATAGATGTATATACCGGTCAAATAGCACAATTCCATCGGTATAATAATCCAGCCGGGGACAGTGATAAAAAAATAAGCTATCAAGAAGCCCAAAATAAAGCCATTGCGATAATTAAGCAGATCAACCCGGATAAGAAAGACCGGCTGGCCCTTCACAAACAGGAATGGGCTGGAAAAGATAACGAGATATATAGTTTTAATTTTGTCCGTCTCGTAAACGGAATACCCTGTGAACGGGAAGGAATCAGAGTGGAAATTGACAACAGCGGCCAGCTGAGAAGTTATTGGTCAAATTGGTATGATATTGCGTATACTCCCCTCACCAACATGATCAGCCCGGAAAAAGCCCGAAAAATATATGAGGAACAGGAGCCATTTCAATTGGCTTATGTTTTTCCGATGCAAAACCTTCAAGCACCGGGTCAGGGTATGTCCACACAGCCCCGGCTGGTCTACCGCAGCCAAGAAAAAAGCCGGGTAGACGGGGTTAGCGGAAAGATGTTGGGATGGAGTGTAGAGGGCCAATCTCCGGCAGCTGCAGCTTCTTGGACTAGCCATTGGGCTGCTCCGGCCCTGTCATTACTAAATGAAAACGGTCTGCTGCCAGCAAAGGGGATCAATCCAGATGAGCAGATGAGCAGAATACAGGTGTTGAAAATATTAGTAAGGGCGACAGGCAATCAATACTATCGCCATATCGACGATCAGGAAATTGCCTTAGCTTTTACTGACATTTCGGAAAGCCCGGATGGAAAAGTTTTGCAACAGGCAATTAAAAAGGGCATTATTCCCAATCAAGGTAATTTTCACCCCAACCAAATTATGAGCCGAGAAGATTTTGCCGTATGGCTGGTTAACAGTCTGGGCTATCAGGAAGTCGCAGCCATTAAAAACCATATTGACACTTCTTTTGGAGACGCAGATCAAATCTCTCCGGATAAAGCTAATTATGTGGGAATAGCTGAGGGATTAGGCCTGCTAAGAGCTGATGAAAACAAATATTTTCATCCCCAAGATGCCATTACGTGGGCTGAAATTGCCAACGCGGTCACCCGATTAGCGGTCAGAGCACCAGCCAGATACTAATCGGCTGACCCCTCCAGAATTAACCTTTTCATAAACCCCGGCCCAAACAGGTTTGCCGGGGTTTTTTTTTGCAATGACAATACCTTCGGCCGGAAACCTATTTTCCTCTATATTAAAATATAAACTTATTAAATTATGTATAAACCTTGTAATTACTGCAAGATACGCCAATTGCCAAACGTAAGAATAGCAGGAGGTATTTACATAATGAATCGAATAATAGCAATCTTTTGCCTGGTCCTGATAGCTTTAGCCGGACAACCTATAATTGCTCTGGCACATGGGCACGGACCCATTTTCGAATCTTCTTTGACGGTGCAAATAAACGGCTCGGTGGTTAATGCCCCGGCTGATATGAATATAATCGCAGGCCAGGTGATGGTTCCCTTGCGCTGGGCCGCCGGACAATTGGGAGCCTCCTCGGTACAATGGGACTCTGCATCCAATTCAGTTACGATTAAAACCGAACAAGATTTTTATAACCTTGAAAAATTGGCCTCCTATGCAATTGGTTTAAATACTTATTCAGAGCAAGAAAGCCGACAAATCTGGCCGCTTCCGAATAATGCCCAAAACCTGGATATCTCAAGCCATGTTCCCAGTCATAAATGGATGTTGGAATTGGAACATTTTACTACGGAAAGATTCGCCTTGAATCAACCCTTACAATATATTAATATGCACATTGCCAGCCGCGACGGCTTATATCATCACAGTATAAGGGTTTACAGCATAGAAAATCGTCACAACCACTACTACCTGCCCATGGACTGGTTGGAATACCTTTTTAATGCTCAGGTCAATTATGATAAAACTACACATATACTATCGATTCAAACTCCTGCTATTGACAAGATCAAGGCGGAGGTTGAAAGGATAGAAGAATCATTAATTCCTGCCATTCCGGATGAAGCCGTAAAATTATGGGGCCGGGGCGAACAAACCCGCAACGGTGCACTGCAATATGCGGCCTTGTCCCCTCAGTTGCGCTCGGTTGCAGACAAAAGCTCGCATGTCCGCCAAACCTATTGGGTAACTGGCGGTTCCAGCCCTTGGGTAGGCCCTATCACCATAGATAAACGCTATCAGATCAGCGAAACCAGGATAGAGTACACCCTTTCTTTTCCGAAAATCACTTCGGTTCCGCCTCATGATACCGCAGTTGAAAAGTTGATGGTGGAAAAACTTCTTATTAACGGACGGGAAGGATGGTATATAACTCAAATACTTCGGTCCAGCGGATATGGGATTCTTGATGGCGCGAAACATTCGGAACTACATGACAGGGTTTGCGATAAGGATACAATCTAAATTGGAGGTATAAAAAATGAAGTTAATTAAAATTCTGCCTTATAAAGCTAAGAAATCTCTCTCTATTATACTAATCGCTTTATTAATCATTCCATTTATGTTCAGCAACGCACCGGTTGCCACTGCAGCTGCAGACATTCAAGTGCAGCAGTATCATGACTACCAGATTGCCAGCGGGATAAACTTTCAGGCTAATAACTACCGCGATTATCAAGGGATAGCAGGCAGATACCAGGATGAATATATAATCAACGCCGATTTGAACGACCCGAGCGTGCAAATTATTGCCGGCAAAGCCTATGACAAGGTGGGGAAAATTGCTACCCTTTCCAACCAAATCGCAAGAGAACAGTCCCAGGGGCAAAATGTGGTGGGTGGTATCAATGGCGATATGTTCAATATTTCCCTAGGAACCGTGCATTATGGCGCACCCCTGGGTTTACAGGTTAAGGACGGCCAAATTCTCACCGGCTTTGAGACTGCCTTATCCGAATTTCGTTACCCGGTTTTTGCCATAGACAGCAACCGCCAGGCCATGATTGCATACCTTTCTATGGATGCGTCGCTTTCAGTGGTAAAAAATCAAATGGAAACAAACCATGCATCAGCAAATCCGGATTTGAAAATCGCAATAGATACGATTAACCGTAACAACACTGCTGTCATGGATGATCGTATGATACTTATTACTCCGCAGCTGGCTGACAATCCGATTGTTGGCTTTTCCGACAGCCAAGCTTCTAACGCAGCCTTGACGGTCTTAAAAAATATCAAAGGTTCAAATGATGGTTCGGTGAGGCTGGGACAGGAATATGAAGCAGTGGTAGCAACTATTGGCGAAACTTCCACCGGAGTGAAAAGCGCCGTCGTACCCGCTGACGGAATGATACTGGCCAGCCAGGGGATCAAAGCAACCTGGGTAAAAGAACATTTGCAGCCCGGCGACAAAGTCAAGTTTTCTTTTAATCTGCTTGATCAAGCCGGTAATAAGCTCGACCTGCTTCAGGCAGTGAGTACATTTTTGCCTCTGGTTGAGAATGAACAAGCCCTAACCAAAGAAGACCTGCTTAAGTTATGTGAAAATGACTGGGATCATGGCAGAGCAGTAATCAGCGCCAGTAATAAGGCCAGAACCGCTATCGGTCTCACCCGGGATAACAAGGTAATTGCTCTGGTCTATGACGGAGGGGGAACGGGCCGAAACAGTTATGGAATAAGCCTTCCTGACATGGCTAAAAGAATGGAGCAGTTGGGCGCAGTAGTTGCTGCCAGTCTTGACGGAGGCGGATCTACGCAAATGAATACCCGCTTATTTGGAGAAACCCAGGTGCAGGTTATTAATAATCCTTCCGACCGCATTGAACGCCCGGTAAGCAATTCAATTTTATTCGCTTCCACTGCTCCCCGGTTATCAGATATAGGTGAACTTAGGATAAACCAGGACATAACTATTTTTAAAAATAACAGCTATGCTTTCCAGGCGCGAGCCCAGGATAGCAACGGCCATCCGGTTGATTTGAACAATGCTGATATAAAATGGAGCATCCAGCCAGCCCAGAGTGGCTCCTCAAAGGTGAGCGGCACTATTGATAATAAGGGGACATTTATCGCCGGTTCTTCAGCAGCCCGGCAAATAGTTACAGCCAGCCTGGCTTCCTCACCTGTAATAGGCACTGCCCAGGTTAATGTGGTGGACAGCTTGTATTCTCTGGCTTTCACAGACAACGGTGTGCTGGCAGTAGAGCCCAATGTCCCCAGGCAATTACAGATTACCGCTGCCACCCCATCCGGAGATCCGGTCTTGATTGCGAATGATACGGCAGAGTGGACGGTATCGCCATCCTCTATTGCTAAGATAGACCAGCAGGGACTGCTGACCGCAAAGAAAAAAGGAACAGGCATTGTCAGTGTCAAAGCTGGCGGTCAAGAATCATTTATCAGTTTCATATCCGGCCAGGATGCTCAGTTAATCGACAGCTTTGAAACCCATGACTCAGATTCATACTATGTTAATGGCTATGTTGGCGGCACCTGTGAGGTATCTGCGCAACAAGCCAAAAATGGGCTTAACGGGCTTAAAGTTAATTATGATTATACCAGCTGGGCTAAAGTATATAACGGAACGGTCAATATATACCTGGATGAAGATAAAAAGGGCAGCAGTTATTCAACCTATATACGTCCTCAACAGCTGGGCATGTGGGTGTATGGGGACGGACAAGCACCCTGGCTGCGGGCTGGAATAAAAGACGGCAGCGGCAATGATCACATACTTAATCTGGCCTCCAGGATTACCTGGAAGGGCTGGCAATACGTCAGTTCCCCTATTCCTAATGATATTCCTCTGCCCATCTCCCTGGAATATTTTTATATGGTTGAAACAGATAAAAGTAAGAATCTAAAAGGTGCTGTCTTTTTTGATGATCTCAGTTTTATTTATTCTGATCGGAAAGGAGCGCCAGATACGGCCAGTCCTCCCCCGGTCATTCCCTTGCCAGCTCCGGTTGAGGCCGTGCAAGCCAGTCCCACTTCAGCAAAATTTATCATTGATGGTAAGGAATCGGTTTTTTATGCTTATCTGATTGATAACTACAACTATATCAAACTTAGAGATATAGCCAAAGCCGTCAACGGTTCTGCCAAACAGTTTGAGGTGCAATGGGATAATCCTAAAAAAATTATCAATCTGATATCACAGCATGCTTACACCTTGACAGGAGGTGAATTGGCCCAGGGAGACGGGAAAGACAAAACCGCAGTCTTAAATTCTTTTACAGTTAATAAAGACGGAACCGAGATGATGCTGACTGCCTATACCATAGAAGGCTATAACTATGTAAAATTACGCGATATTGCTCAGGCCTTCGATATTGGGATAACCTATACCAACAGCACCAATACAGTAGGCATCCACACCGATACATCCTATGTTGCTCCGTAAGGGGACGGTTCTCTTGTCAGAAAATGAAAGGTACTTACGTTGTCTTATAACATACTCATGAAATAAAAAAGATACCTCAATTTTCCATCCAAGTTTATTGAGGTATCTTTTTCTTATTTTACTACAAAATAGATTCATAATTAGCTCAACGGTTCTAATTTAGGTTTATAACACCTTGCTGTGCCAACGGATTCGCGACTGCAGGTATTATTTACTTAAACCTGAAGTCTCAAAAAGCTTTGCATGATCTGGGCTGCCTCGGCTCTGGCGGCTTTGCCCTTGGGCTCAAGCAGACCGCCGCCCTTGCCGTTTATAATTCCTTCTTGATTTGCCCAGGCCAGAGCGTTTTGAGCATAGGCGGATATTTCTCCGGCATCCTTAAAAGATGCAAGTCCTTTGCTGTCAGCTGCCGCAGGCGAGCCAGCATATTTCCAGAGCATGGCAGCCAGCTGCTCGCGGGTTATGCTGTCATCGGGACCAAACATTCCGTTGCCGTATCCTGCTATGATACCTTTCTTTTGGGCCCAGGCAACTGCATTGGCATAATATGCGCCGGGTTTTACATCGTTGAAGGTGCTTTGTTCAGTTTCGCCTGAACCGTCCAGATTGTACAGAATCGTGGCAATCATGCCCCGGTTGGTAACGACTTGGGGTGAAAAGGTATTACTGCCGGTTCCTTTCATTAAACCATTCTGGGCGGCGTATTGCACGGCAGCATAATACCAGTCGCCTTCCTGCACATCGATGAACGGATTTACCCAGGGGGCAGTTTCAGGCACAGCCGGTTCTTCGGCACTTACTATTAAGGCATAAGGGCTGAAATGGGCAGCCTCAAAGGTTATATACCATTTACCGTCTTTCTCGGTAAGCTCTGACTTCAAGATTTCCAGACTGCCGTCCTTGCCGTAAACTACTTTGACTTTTTCCCGGTCGTCAAGCAGCTCTTTCGGAACCGGCAGGGTTATTTTTACGCTGTAACCGTCCTTGGGCTGGACTTTTTCATTGTTTTTCTTGGAATACAGGCTGATGTCAAAGGGATATACCTTATCGTTGGCACCTGTCAATGAGAATATTTCCTTTTGCAAATCTGCATCATCGGTTAGTTTGACGGTTACGGACTGACCAAAGGCACTGCTTACATCTGCTTCCACCTTGATATCTTCCGCATTGCTGAAAATCTCGCTTTTTACCTCGGATACGGCAATAACCGGCTTATCGGATACAGTGCTGCTGCTATTGCTAGAGCCTCCGTCGCTGCTTCCGCCGCCGGCTGTATTGACCTTAATATTGGCAATGGCACTGGTGGTCTGGGCAGTAGCGGTTCCGCTTACCGCATTGTTGGTATTGGTCACCACACAGTAGTAGTAGGTATTTCCTGCTGCTGCCGTTGACGGGGTATAGGCGGCAGTGGTTACTCCCAGAGGTGTTGCTCCGGCTGTACTGTTGGCGGTGTTGCTGTACCAGACATAGCTTAGAGTGCCGTTGTCGGTTACCGTAGCGGTGGCATTAAGGGCTGTTGCCGCGGCATTCCGGCTGTATTCCACCTGGAAGGTGCTTAAGTCATTGGTGATGACTGGGACTGCAGCGTTTACAATTACATTAACTGTCAAATTACCAGTATTCGCGGTAAATCCTCCTGATGTGCGTGTAATTACTACTGGATTTCCGTTATGGGTTGCATTTGTCAATATTGCTCCATTTGCAGGATTGGCTGTATAGCCTGCTGCTGTTCCGTCTGTAAAGGTTACAATGTTTGTTGACCCATCATTGTTGG
>JAQVWS010000102.1 GCA_028709585.1 Syntrophomonas sp.
CGGCAACACTAACAATCGTCTTGCCTATTTTCTCAGCCAGTCCGGTTTCAAACATCGCCAGACCAACCACGATCATACCAGCGATAAGCAGGTTGGTATCACTTGATAATCCACTCCAGGCGGTGCTGGCCGGTACAACCTTAAAGAATACTGCTGCGGCGCAGGAGCCAATCGCAGTCACTGCCAGGGGCACTATTTCAGTGATGTAGCATACCATAACTACCACCAAGATAATCAAACTTGTTTGTGCAGGTGTCATTAAAGCAACCTCCTTCATCCTATTAAAAATATTCATGCAAAGAGACGTTTAGACAAATATTCAATTAATCAAAATAATGAAAATTACTACTTGAAGGTTTTGCATAATTTTAAGTCAAGTATAAAGGAGCTTAACGTATGCAATAAATAGTAGTACAAATAAGCAGCGAATAGAACATATAGGATGAAATGAAGCTGGTAGAAATTATACAAAAACAAACCATTGATTTTATTGCTTACTAACCTGAATAATGCCCCCCTTTCATTTATTTTCCTTTTAACAAACAGCGCCTCTCTTTGCCAGCCCACAGACCTAATATAATAAATTTGTAGGCAATATTCACTCTTCGACATCACATTCAAAATTCCTCCAATTACATAAATAATTTTTCAAATAAAAACGAGATAATTGCTAAATGAAAGATTTTTTAAATGACATCTTTAGCATAAAGAGAGGTATTAATGAGTATTCGGTTTGCTATTTATAAATGACTAACAATACAAAAAAGTTAAATCAGGATGATTAAATGTAGCAGTTATGGAAATCATATGTACCAGCAAGAAAAATATTATGCTATGTTATATGTATATACTTTTAATAAAGGGGGATTTTTGATGAGTTTTATGTTAAAGGCTGTTAATCTGGGATTAGGGGCTATAAGTCTTACGAAGGAAAAGGCCGAAAAGTTTATTGATGAAATGGTTGAAAAAGGAGAAATCAATAGGGAAGATGCTAAGCAGACTCTCGATGAGGTTATTAAAAAGGGCGCAGAATACAGAGAGGAGATTCGCACCCTGGCCCGCGAAGAAATTGACAACTGGAGAAGTAAATGTGCAGTGGTCAGCCGTGCTGATTATGAAAAACTGGAACAGCGCATAAAAGAACTGGAAAACAAGCTGTCTAAATTATAAATCTATATTTATAGCCTTGACTGCCGGTATTCCCGGCAGTTTACTATTTGAGCATTTTATAGAGGAGTGTTTTGGTTATAAGGAATGGCCTTGCTCATCTTAACCATGTTGCCAGATACCGAGAAGTCGCAAATATTTTAATAAAACACGGATTTGGTTTTTTGTTTGATAAATTTAGCCTGCGCAGGACCCTGGGCATCTGGAAACCGGTGATTATTAAAAAAGGCGGAGATAATATGGGCAGACCGCAGCGGCTGCGCAGCGCTTTGGAAGAGTTGGGACCCACCTATATCAAGTTAGGACAATTATTGAGTATTCGACCAGGTTTGTTAGGACCTGAATATATTCAGGAATTGGAAAAACTGCAAAACGAGGTGCCAGCTATCTCTTATGAAGATATAATGAAGGTTTTTAACCAGAGCGGTCTTTGCCTGGAGCGGGATTTTGTGTCAGTAAATTCTGTGCCGCTGGCTGCCGCATCTATTGCCCAGGTTCACGAAGCTGTGCTCAAAAATGGGAAAAAAGTGGTTTTAAAAGTCCAAAGACCTGGTATAGAACAGATTATCAAGACTGATCTGATGATTCTGGCTGATATGGGTAGATTACTAGAGAAACGTACTTCCTGGGGCAGACTATATCAAGTGAGTAAAATAGTAGATGAGCTGAGCACTGCTCTGAAAAATGAATTAAATTTTGAGATGGAAGGCCGCAATGCTGATATATTCCGTAATAATTATAGAGATGATCCTCATGTGCATATTCCCAGAGTCTACTGGGAGTACTCCTCCCAACGGGTATTGACCCTGGAATATCTGCATGGTATAAAAATTTCTGATTTTGCCGGCTTGAAGAAGGCTCAATACAATACCGCCCAGATTGCTAAGGATTTACTGGCTGCATTATTCAATCAGATTTATGAAGCAGGTTTTTTTCACGCTGACCCCCATCCGGGTAATATCGCTGTAAATTCAAACCAGCAGATTATTTTCTATGATTTTGGACAGGTGGGGGTGATTGATGAGGTAATGAAGGAACATTGTATAGACCTGCTGCTGAGTATGGTTAGGTATGATGTTAACGGGGTTACCCGGGCGCTCCTGGCTATCGGGATCAGTTCCCAGTATGTTAACCGGGAGGAGCTCAGGCGTGACGTAGCAAAGCTGGAGCAAAAGTATTACGGTATGCCGTTAGCACAAATTAAGCTGGGGGTAGCTCTGTCCGAACTGCTGGAATTAAGTGCCCGTTATCAGGTGCGCATACCGGCTGAGCTGTCGTTGTTGGTTAAAATGCTGATTACCATAGAAAGCATCGTTTTGCAGCTGGACCCGCAGTTAAGTATTGTAGATATAGCTGAGCCTTATGGCAGAAGAGCAGTTTTGCAGCGCTATTCGCCGTCTCATATTATGTCTGGAGTGCAGAGTATTGCTTTTGATTATGGAAGGGTTATTAAAAATTTCCCCCGTGACCTGGAGAATATACTAAGCCTTGTCAGTGAAGGCGAATTTAAAATAAAGATGGAAGATATAAATCTAAATAAAATGACCGCCAAATTCGATATTATGTCCAATCGACTTTCCCTGGCCATCATAGTAGCCAGTATTATTATAGGTACGGCATTGATTGCGGAGAAGATAAACAGCAGCATTGTCGATGATGTTCCAGTGGTTGAGATTGGATTTATAGCAGCGGTTATTCTTGGCCTGTTTCTCGCCTATTCGATAATAAAAAGCGGTAAATACTGAGGACCGGAATAATTAGCAACGCCCAAAAATATGGATGGCTACGTCATATACGGAAACATTACTAATCGTGTCTGGAAAAATGCGGTACCAATGATTAAACTGGCAGTATTTTCCACGCAAGCATGCTTTATTGCGGCTTGACTGAGTAATCATATGATGATAGTATAATCGCAAATAAATATAATTAAAGCGATGATCAGAAGAGTAGTTGCTTATCTGCTCCACAGAGAGCCGGGTATGATGGAAACCGGCAGTAGATAATCAATGAAAGCCGCCTGGGAGCGCTGGTTAAAATGAATTAACATCAAGCCAGCCGGTTACAGCCGTTAACTAATTAAGCTGGACTATTGTCAAATAGGGTGGTACCGCGGGAAAACTCTCGTCCCTTTCAGGGATGAGGGTTTTTTATTTTCCCACCGGGCTCATTTTTGCTTTGATTTAAGGGTGACTTACAAAACGAGGAGGAGGTTTCGGAATGGAATTAAAAAAGAAGATTCTGGAATTAATGGAGCATGATGCAAGGCTTAGTGCAAAAAACATTGCCATAATGCTTGATGAAGAGGAAGTGAAAATCCAAAACATCATTACCGGCATGGAGCAGGACAAAACCATAATAGGGTACAACACAATAATAAATTGGGAAAACATTGGCAATGACGGAGTGTCTGCCATGATAGATGTAAAGGTAACTCCAGAACGAGAACTGGGATTTAATAAAATTGCCGAGAGAATCTACCGCTTTCCCGAGGTACGCTGTGTATATTTAATGAGTGGAACCTATGACTTGTCGGTTGTAGTGGATGGCAGGAACATGAAAGACATTGCCCGTTTTGTTTCCCATAAACTATCCACCCTGGAAAATGTTCAGAGCACGGTTACTCATTTTGTACTTAAGCGTTATAAGCAGGATCACTTCATTTTTGACGAAGATGAAACTGATAAAAGATTGGCGGTAACCTTATGAGTGGAATGGATGCTTATATCTCAGATGTGGTTAAGTCAATAGCTCCGTCGGGGATCAGGAAATTTTTTGATCTAGTGGCCCAGGCTGAAGGTGGGATTATCTCCCTGGGAGTAGGCGAACCTGATTTTATAACCCCCTGGCATATTCGGGAGGCATGTCTGTATTCTCTGGAAAAAGGCTATACCATGTATACTTCTAACCTGGGACTGCCTGAATTAAGAGAAGAGATCGCATTGTATCAAAAAAATAGGATTGGAGTTGGATATGAACCGAAAAACCAGGTATTGGTAACGGTTGGAGTCAGCGAAGCTATTGATTTAGCTCTGCGAGCCTTGTTGCAGCCAGGTGAAGAAGTGCTGGTTCCTCAGCCATCTTACGTATCTTATGTGCCTGGTGCTGTTATGGCTTATGGAAAAGCGGTACCTGTTGAGACTTACGATCAGGATCAATACCGGCTGCGGCCTGATTCATTGGTCAAAGCAATAACTCCCCGCAGCAAAATTTTGGTGCTGGCTTATCCCAATAACCCTACCGGTGGCATTATGCAGCGGGAAGATCTGGAGGCTTTAACTGAAATTATTATCAAGCATGATCTGATAGTAATCAGTGACGAGATTTATGCGGAATTAACCTATAATGGCCAGCACGTTTCAATAGCCTCATTGCCGGGCATGAAAGACCGAACCCTGGTTATGAATGGCTTTTCCAAAGCATTTGCTATGACCGGCTGGCGAATAGGCTATGCTTGTGGTCATCCGGAAATAATTGCAGCTATGAATAAAATTCATCAATATACCATTATGTGTGCTCCCATAATGGCGCAAAAGGCAGCTATAGAAGCTTTGCGTAACGGGGAAGAACAGATGCGCAAGATGGTTGCGGAATATAATTACCGGCGTAAATTGATAGTAAACAGCTTAAGACAAATAGGACTGGAATGTTTCCAGCCCCAAGGGGCTTTTTATTGCTTTCCTTCCATTAAAAATACTGGCTTAAGCAGTGAGGAATTCTGTGCTAAATTGCTAATCGAAGAACAGGTGGCAGTGGTGCCCGGAAATGCTTTTGGTAATAATGGTGAAGGGCATATCAGATGTTGCTATGCGGCCAGTGTAAGCAATATTGAGAAAGCTGTTGAAAAAATGGGAAGACTGGTTAAACGACAGAATAACCAATAATTATGTGCGTACAATTGATTATTAACGGATTAAGTATCGAATATGGCGGAAATACCGGAAAAAATTACGGTATTTAACTAAAGGTTTTTACAAAGCCAGGTTGAACCTCTTTTTATAAAGAAATATAAAATAAAAGGGGGATTCTTGTGTTAGGAGATATTTCTAGCGGTGATATCGAAATTCTTAATGCATATAGTAACCTTAACTTTTCAGCTCAGAAAGATTTAAGGGATTACCTGTGTTATCTTTTGTGCAAACAATATAAAAAAGAGTTGATAGCGGCTATATTTCATAATCAACTCCTGCATAATATGCTGCAGAGCCTTCTGTATTTCGTAGAGCGGGATGATTTCCCAATCCAACTGATTGAGAAAAGAATGGAGCAAATCAGAGACATTTATTTTGGTATCTTCGAGAAGATCCATACCAAATATTGTGATCTGGTACTGGGACTGGATAGCAGTGAACTGGTAAAAGATTTCGGCATTAACAACTTTGAAAATATTAACAGAGCCTGTAGGACCGGGAATCATAACCTGATACGCTTGGAGATTGTGGAGTTTTATGAACAATATTATATTTTAGCCGGGAAAAATAATGTTAAAAGAATCGCTGCAGTGTAAATTTTTTAGATAGCTTTATAAAATTAAAGTATAATAGAAGCAATGAATGTAGAAGATGGGGGTTAATAAGTTGAAAATTAAATTTTTAGGGGCGGCTAAGACTGTTACCGGTTCTTTTTTTGTAATAGATACAGAACAGGTAAGGTTTGCAGTTGATTGCGGCCTATTTCAGGGTGCCAAGGAGATTAAAGAAAAGAATTATGCTGATTTTGCAGTTGATCCCAAATCGATTGAATTCTTGATCCTAACTCATGCTCATATTGATCATACCGGCTTAACACCCAAACTTTGCAAATCGGGTTTTGACGGACCAATCTACTGCAATTCTGCTACCCGTGACCTTTGTGAGGTCATGTTTCCTGATTCCGGACACATTCAGGAATCAGAAGTGGAAAGAAAAAACCGCAAGCTAAGCCGCAGCGGCAATAAATTGTTAAAACCGATTTATACAGTTGAAGATGCACTGAACTGTTTAGACCAACTAACCCCTTTGAACTATGATGAAATTATCCAGTTAGCCCCCGGAGTAGAGGTGCGGATCAGAGATGCTGGACATATTTTAGGTTCAAGTATAGTTGAAATATGGGTGCAGGAGGATGATGAAAAAATAAAGATTGTCTTCAGCGGTGATCTGGGACAGCCTGACCAGCCTATTATAAAAGACCCCACTATTATAGAAGATGCTGACTATCTGGTGTTGGAATCTACTTATGGGGACAGAAATCATAAAGAAGTATCTAATCGGGCTCTTAAGCTTAAGGAGATAATTGATAATACGATGCAAAGAGGCGGCAACCTGGTGATACCATCGTTTGCAGTAGAAAGAACTCAAGATCTGCTCTATGATTTAAACGTTTTGGAGGAGCAGGGGTTGCTTGATCCCAGAATCGATATATACATTGACAGTCCTCTGGCTATTGCAGCTACAGAAATTTTCATGAGAAATACTGCCTATTATGATCAGGAAACCATGCAAAAGCTAAATAGCGGCAATCATCCTCTGAAATTGGTTAATCTCAAGTATTCCCGGACCCAGGAGGAGTCAGTGGAAATAAACAAGATACAGAAAAATGCCATTATAATTTCAGCCAGCGGCATGTGTGATGCAGGGAGGATAAAATATCATCTTAAATACAATCTTTGGCGTCCCGAATGCACCATTTTATTTGTGGGCTATCAGGCGATTGGAACCCTGGGGAGAAGAGTACTTGACGGCGAAAAAACAGTGACTATCCATAGTGAAAAGGTAGCAGTAAATGCAGATATTCAAAACATAGAGGCATATTCGGCTCATGCTGATCAGAACGGTTTAATGTCCTGGCTGAAAAATTTTAGTAAAGAATTAAAAACAGTTTTCCTGGTACATGGCGAGGAAAAATCACAACGGGTATTGGCTGACCTTATCCAAAAAGAGCTGGGACTGAACGTGGTTATACCTGACCGGCTTGATGAAGTAGAGCTTAAACCTGTAATGGCGCCGGTACGAGTAATCTCATCTTATCATGAAAGCGAAGCCGAGAGATTGCTTAAATCCTTGGCAGCTGAAGAATTATACCTGAAAGTTAGAAGCAAGCTGAATCTATTATATAAAGATAGTCATGAAAATGCACAATATGACCGCTTAATTGAGATATTGAAGAAGCTGGAAACAGAACTGTAGATATTCTCTTATAATTAATTAATTTATTTTGCACCTTTTCAGGAGATAATAGTTAGGTTTTTAAGTTTTATTAACTATTCTTAGCTTAATCTCCTGATTGTGTATTTGTTAATATTTAAAATTAAGTGATATAATTTGCTCACCTCACAGTCAGGAGATGGAATAATGCAACATGAATCCGCTTCACTTGAAATCATGCGTTGGGGCTATGCACATCTGCCGGGAGCTATTTTATTCTATGCCAAAGAGCTTGAACTTGATATGGAAGATTTAGGGATCATATCAGTAATATTTTATGCTTTTGGAAATACTAAGCCTTTATTCCAGTCAGGAGTAAGAGCTGGTCAGATTTTGCAGAGCTGCTCAACTTTAACTACCCATAAACTGTCACGAAAATTATCCAAATTATCAAAACAAGAAATAATTGAAATGGAAGAGGGCAGTAATAAAAGCTTTGGGGACAAGCTTATAAAACTGGAGCCCTTGATGAGAAAAATCCAGGAATTAGTAGTTCGGGACCATCCGCAGATTATGGCGATTCCCCAGGTTATGCCAAGCAAAGATATTGATACAGCCAGTCAAAAAATTCAGGATTACCAGGTCAGGATAGAAGAACTGGAACAACAGGTTAAGCTATATAAAAATGAGGAAAAAACTGCGCCTGAAATATATTCGGTTGATGATAAGAATTACAAACGAGTAGCTGATTTCATATCTAAGAAAACCGGCAACCTGCTCAGTGTCAAAATGGGGAATGAACTAAGGAGTTGGCTGGGTGAACTAGGCTTAACGCCAGATTTCTTATTGTGTATGCTGGAGTTAGCTTTTGAACGCAATATTACTAATCCACGTGAGATCACCAAGATTGCCAGGGATTTGAAAGAGTATGCCATTAATAATGTTGATGGCCTGAATGTATATTTTAAAAATTATGTTGACCAGGATAGAAACCAGTCTTTGCGGCAGAGCCAATTTGATCCGGATATTAATGATTTTGGCAAGTTTACCGGGTTGGATATGAATGCCGAAGCGCGCAAAAAAGTCTACAATAAA
>JAQVWS010000103.1 GCA_028709585.1 Syntrophomonas sp.
AGTATTGTTACCGTCCCGATTCGTGAAGCAATTAAAGAACAAAAAATGGTTAATCCCCAAAATGATATGGTAGAAGCAGCCAAGGCAATAGGGATTTGCTTTGGTGATTAGCAAGGAGGAGCATAATAATGACATATAGGCCAAAGCAGGCTTATGGTGGTTGGATAGGGTTACTATTGGGACTAATAATCTTTGGTTTTATTTTTTGGGGAATAAACTATTCACTCGATGATGGTGACCGTAGCTTGAAGATTGTTTTGTATATACCTACCGTTCTATTCCTGTTGATTCACGTCTTTTTAGTATTGGGTGCTTTTTGTTTAAGATACAAAATGGAAGCGGATGCTTTGATAATAAATTTCGGTTTATATAGAAAACGTATTACCTGGAAGCAATTTAATAAAATTATGTTTATACAAGGGCAATCGAATTTTAACCCAATTCTAACCGTATCATGGCCTGGTTTAATGGTGGGTTTGCACACTGTGAATAGTTTGGGCTCAATTAAGATGTTCGCTGATAATGCTAATGATGGTTTTATTTTGCTTAAAACTCAAGCCGGCTCTTTTGGGATTACCCCTGAAAAAGATGAAGAGTTATTGACTATATTACTGAATAATACCGGACAAGAACTTCACATCGTGGATATGAATCAAATGCCCCGGGAGGAAAAAGGAATATCCATAAAGGAAGACCGCGTTTTCAGACTTTATTATAAATTAAATATTATTTTCCTGGCATTATTTGCTGGCTATATTAGTGTGTTTTTTCCGGGCTCAGGCGCCCCCAAAATGATTGTTTTATTGGTGGTTTTGGCTTTAGCTTTATTTGGTTTTAATACTGATAACGCTAAACGCCTCTTTCAATTTAGTACCCAGGGTGCCTATATAACTTTATTGCTTGGGTTAGGAGTTACTGGAATGTTTTTTATCCTATCGTTTATTGAAATCTCATTAAAATAACTACTTTACCGTAAATAATATTATGTAAACTACCGGATTTGTTCGGTTGATATGGGGAAGGAAAAATGATATGCAATTAGGAATAATCGGCATGCCTCAAGTTGGCAAAACAACCTTATTTGAATTATTAACTGGTACTGCAGATAAAGGAAGCAACCAGGGCAAAGCTAATACTGCTATAGCCAAAGTGCCAGATGAAAGGATAAACTATTTATCCCAGATATTTAAACCCAAAAAGACAACCTACGCACAGCTGGAGTTAATTGATATACCTGGCTTAATACCCGGCGCTGAAAAAAGCGCAACCGTATTTCTTGATACAGTACGCAGAGCAGATGCATTATTACATGTTGTGAGGCTATTTGATAATGACTCAGTACCATATATGTATGATAATATTGATCCCATACGAGATATTGAGACCGTTGCGTATGAATTATTATTATCTGATCTGGATCTGATCGAAAAGAGAATTGATAGGATCAACCATAACAAGAAGCGTAATCAAATGCTTAAAGAACTACATTTGTTGGAGAGATTAAAAGATGCTTTGGAAAATGAAAAGCTAATATCCTCTGTAAACCTTGATGAAGAAGAAGAGCAAATAATGAGCACCTACCAGTTTCTAACCAACAAACCACTTTTAATTTGTTTAAATTTAAATGAAAATGATATCAAAGATGGCATATATAACAAAAAAGAAGATATTAACAGGTATGGCCGGGAAAACCAAATACCGGTGATAGAAGTAGCTGCCAGCATTGAAAAGGAAATATCTGAACTGGAACCGGATGAGAAAGATATGTTTATGGAAGAACTGGGGATTACAGAAACCGGTCTGGTTAAGATAAGTCGTACTATGTACAATCGTTTGGGACTGATATCCTTTTTTACTGTTGGAGAAGATGAAGTAAAGGCATGGACGATTGAAGCTGGAACTAGTGCACGCAAGGCGGCTAGTAAAATCCATTCTGATATTGAACGAGGTTTTATAAGAGCGGAAGCTGTTGATTATCAAACTTTTAAGGATTTAGGCAGTATGACAGCCGTGAAAGAGAAAGGTTTATTTAGATTAGAGGGCAAAGAATATACTGTGAAGGATGGCGAGATTATTCATTTCAGATTTAATGTCTAATTTATAAAAACCAGAGGTACCCTGATTATTTCAGGTAGTACCTCTTTTTTTATGCTAAAAATTACACTTATACATAACAGAAGCTTTTAGCACCTAGTATTTTGATTATTCATATCATGGACTAATAAGAAATGTAAATGGAGTATATACAAATGAGTAAAGCCAACAAGAAACCTGAAATTAAATTATTAACAAACCCTAAAGCTGTGGTGGGTGTTCTCACCACTCCAAATCCAAAATCAATTTATGGTTTTCCTAAAGGGAAGAGTGCCAAATTTGACCGGGAAATAATTATTGAAGCACACAATATGGGCATATTAATGTATTGTTTTTATCCTGAGGATATCAATTGGCGTGATAAGAAAATAATTGGATATACCTATATTACTCAAGGCAATAAAAGCAAATGGATCAGAAAGGCGTTCCCGCTGCCTCACATAGTATATAATCGTCTTAAATTCCGAAAACATGAAGCACAGAAGGATGTGCAGTCTTTACTGGCCAAGCTGGAGAAAGAACCAGAAATATATCTTTTTAATTCTCGTTTTTTGAATAAATGGGAGGTTCATCAAAGCTTGAGCCAAAATCCTTTGACTTCGGACTTAGTACCGGAAACATGCTTATACAGTCAGGAAAATCTTAATTTATTACTAAATAAATATCAGTCTTTGTTTATCAAACAGATTAATAACAGCATTGGCAAAGGAATTATTACCGTTAAACGCAAATCAAATTCCAAATACGTTATGTATAAATATGCAGCTTCAGATCTGGGATGGAAGATATGTGCGGCTAACCAATTATACACTTGTTTAAAGAGAGTTATACTGCATGAAAATAAATATATGATTCAAAAAGCTATTGATTTGGCTAGTGTAGGCAATAGAATTTTCGATTTGCGCAGTGAAGTACAAAAAAATGGCCAAGGTCAATGGGTTTTAATCGGGGTAGGTGTACGAATTGCTGCCCACGGCAAATATGTTACCCATGTACCCAACGGAGGTTCCAAAGCTGTCTATGAAGATGTGGTCGATAAGGTTTTTCAGAATAAACCAGCTATTAAGCAGCAGCTAGACGAACAATTGGATTATATCTGTCGGAATGTTCCTCGAGTTCTTGAAGAGAGTCTTAATTTATCACTGGGGATATTATCAATTGATATCGGTATTAATAAGGAAGGAAAAATGCAGGTGATTGAGGTTAATTCCAAACCGGCAGGATTTGATGAAGAAGATATTCGTAAAAAGCATGATAAAAACCTAAATGAGTACTTTTTATATATTGTTAATTCAGGCAATTTTATTAAAAGAAAGGGATAAATTATGAAATTAAGAATTACCCATAAAGCAAATCATATGGCAGAGGTCATAATAAAGTATTTGCAGAGCAAGGGTAGTATTATTGATATAAAAGATGATTTAATTGGGAATACAGTATATCGGACTATCTCTGCCCAGTGCGGATACTCTATTCAGGAATATGCAATAAACAGCTTTGAGGCTATTGTAAACAGCCTGGATAATAGCATTATTCAGCAAGTATTACTAACTAATAATTTAGGATATGATAGTAAATCCGGTGAAGTTCTGCACCGAGAATATGAGGTATTAGTCTTCGAAACAACCACCATTTCTGTTAAACAAAAAATATATGGAAAATCATCTACCCAAACAGACTATATCGATGAAGCCAAGTGTAAGAAAATAACTGAATTCGCCAAGAGGGTAATATATTTACTGGGTCTTGATTATGGAATGGTAAAGGTTGCAGTTACCGGCAACAAAAAAATAAAAGTTTTAACGGTCAATGCATCTCCTTTGATAAGAGAAAAAGACATCCAGGTATTACTGCGCAAATTGGAAAGATTAATCAGAATGGTAGAAGATATTGGCAGTCAAGAAGTAAAAATGGGAGCAGATCCTGAGTTTATGATGGCTAATGCCCGTAATGGCAAAATGGTTCCAGCTTCACAGTTCTTTCCCCGGGACGGAGCTGTAGGGTGTGATAATATTCGGATTCCTTGTCGTCAGATAAGGCCTGTTGCGGAACTAAGACCTAAACCGGATTTTTCTCCTTTACAACTAATGGCCAACATAAAGCAGACCTTATACTCTGCCAATACCCTTTCTCCCTACAAAAACATTAAGTGGCTGGCAGGAAGTCAACCTTTCGGGGGTTATTCTATCGGCGGACACATCCATTTCAGCAATGTTGATCTTAACAATCATATTCTCAGGGCCCTCGATAATTATGTAGGCCTGCCTCTATTTCTTATTGAGGACCAAATAACCGCAGTAAAAAGACGGAAAAAATATGGCTTTCTGGCTGATTATAGAACCAAAGATTACGGCGGATTTGAATATCGCACCCCTGGAAGCTGGCTGGTATCACCTGAGATCACTTGTGCAGCATTTTGCCTGGGTAAAATTGTGACCACTAATTATCTGCAATTAACCAGAAACATTTTTATTAACATAGAAGCTCAAAATGCATTCTATGAGGGAAATCAGGAATATTTAAGACCCTTATTTAAGGATTTATGGGCAGATCTTCAGAATTTAAGTATGTTTAATAGCTTTAAAGAAGAACTGCAATTCCTGGCCAATATGATAGAAAACAAAATAAACTGGGATGAGAGAGTTGATATTCGCCGGACCTGGAATATAACAAGTTTTAGCAACAAAGAACATAAGAATGTTAATACACAAATTAATTCATCCGTTTCTGCTAACAACTCATTATTGTCTGCAGGGAACCAGAACCGGAGAAGCGGACGTTCAAGAAATAGACCCGCATCCTCCAGCCCAGTTTACATTTCATCCCAAAATTTTAATCGATAACTATTATTTCATATTTATATGACCTAATAACATATTGGCAGCTTTCAATTGATAATTGATTCGGTTCGACAGAGAATCTCTGGTACAGGTCTCAAGGATAAAACTGTTTACTCCCAATACTTTAGCAGAAGCAGATGCTAGACTTCCTGATACTGGATGTCGAAGCAAGCTGAAATCCTTATAGGATGTTTTTATTCTTTTATTAAAAGAACGTACAATTTTGGAAGCAATTTTTTTGGTTTGGGTATCAGGATAATAAATCAGAGATTGTCCAACTGAACCGGATGATCTTACCTTCTGATAGTTTACACCTTCATGCATATCCATCAACCAGTCAACATCATAATCCTTAACCACTTTAAAAATAGCTTTTGATATGGTACTGTCAGGCTTATCATATCTACTGGTTGGAAAATCGCGATTAAGGTCATTTCCGCCTATACTGCGCTTATGGGCTGCAACTGCCCTTTTGTTGGCTTGAGGAATTATCAGTAAAGTACCTTTTTTAATGGAATAATTCTTTACTTTTGCGGCAGCCTTGTAACCGGCCGGCTCATTGCCGTGAACACCACCCACGATCATAACCACTGGCCCCGGATTGCTGCTTTTAATTATGTATAATTTGGTTGCATACTTTGTACCCGCAGCGATAGTTTTCGTCTTTGTTGAGGTGGCAGCCTGAACACTGTCAGAGAATGCGAACACCGCAGAAAAAACAAAGACTCCTACAATAAACATGAATATGAAGTTGCTTACCTTGGTTCTTACATTTTGCACTTTTAATCATTCCTTCCATTAATTTATTACAATAGTTCAAAAGTAAGTAAAACCAAGATTCAACAAAAATTTACAAAATCCTGCCTAGAACGACATGTAAATAATGTAAATAACTGTCAAGCTCATATAAATTGGGCTTTTAAGGATGCTATTCTTTATATTAAAAATTAAATTTCTAAAGCCTAATAACTGTTATTATTGGCATTTAATAACAGTTATTAACTGAGCGGTAGTCTTGTTTAAATAAAAGTATTTACATCAAATGCATAATCGTATAGATTATAATAATATACCTGAATTGGCAGAGTAAAATATTTAACCAACTAGCTTAAATATATTTTCTAATTATTTTTTATGGAGGAAGATAAGAATGGACCTGGTTGATAAATTAAGTGTTCTGGCTGAGAATAATAATAAAATAGACATTGAACTATACTCAAAATATAATGTGAAACGCGGGCTGAGAAACAATGATGGTACCGGTGTTCTGGTAGGTTTGACTGAAATTGGCGATGTTCATTCCTATATAATGGATGAAAGAGAAAAAGTACCGGTAGAAGGAGAATTAAGATATCGGGGTATAGATATTAATGAGATTACCCAAGGTTTTATAAAAGATAACCGCTTTGGTTTCGAAGAATGCTGTTACCTATTGCTTTTTGGCGAGCTTCCGGATAGCAATAGCTTGGCAGAATTCAAGGACCTATTGGGCATAAATAGATTTCTGCCGGATAATTTTACAGAAGATATGATTTTGAAAGCGCCCAGCAAAGATGTTATGAACAAAATGGCTTTGAGTGTGCTGGCAATGTATTCATATGATCCCAATCCAGATGATACAAGCATTAAAAATGTACTGCGGCAGAGCATTGAATTAATTGCTCGTTTTCCCACCATGGCTGCTTATAGTTATCAAGCCAAAGTTCATAATTATGACGGAAAAAGTCTTTACATTCGCAGTCCCCATGCTGAATTAAGCACTGCTGAAAATATACTGCACATTATCAAACCCAACAGCAAATATACCGAACTAGAAGCTCGTGTACTGGACCTGGCTCTGGTTCTGCATGCGGAGCACGGAGGCGGCAACAACTCTGCATTTATAACCCATGCTATTACATCTACAGGAACAGATACATACTCCGCCATTGCGGCCGCTTTGGGTGCTTTAAAGGGTCCCCAGCATGGAGGAGCCAATCTTAAAGTCATGAGTATGATGGAAGACATAAAAAGCAATATCAAAGATTGGGAAGATGAAACCGAGGTTGCCGGATATTTGGAGAAAATACTAAACAAACAAGCATTTGACAGAACCGGACTTATTTATGGAATAGGTCATGCGGTATATACTTTATCAGACCCTAGAACCACATTGCTCAAACAAAAAGCCCAGTGTCTGGCTCGTGAAAAGGGAATGGAGAAAGAATTTAATCTGTATGCATTAATCGAAAGAATTGCTCACGATGTTTTTGTCAAGGTAAGGCACAATGATAATGTTATATGTGCTAATGTAGATTTTTACTCAGGCTTTGTTTATTCCATGCTCAATATACCCATAGAACTATTTACGCCTATATTTGCAATAGGAAGAATACCTGGTTGGTGTGCCCACCGAATCGAGGAGATCATTAGCGGGGGAAAACTAATCAGACCTGCCTATAAAAATGTAATTGGCAAGAAGGAATACATAAAAATGCCTGCTAGGGATATGGCGATTCAAAATAAATCTAATGACTTGCCATTAGAAGGTTAGTTGACATAATATAGGTTATTATAAATTACAACCCATGTTTTATTGATTCAATTTCAAAATCAATAAGTTCACAAGAATCCTGATATAGATCTAAAGTATCCTTAATAGCGTCAGTTATTAAGGATACTTCTGTATAGGTGGAACAAACAGCAGCAAATCCCAGATTAGATCTTTGCCATAAGTCATGATAGTCAACCTCACAGATAGACACACTATAGCGCTTCCTGATTCGGGATATTATACTCTGAATGACCTGTCTTTTATCTTTTAATGATGAAGATTGAGGAAGAAATAATTTAGCCTGCCCATATAAAACAAACATAGAACCTCTCCGAATTCGTAATCATTTTAATATTATGATCAGAATAGCAAAATTTATATAATTCCACAACTTCCTATAATGAACATTATGTAAACTAGAAAATTTCCGAAGAAGGAAGCCCGGTATTTCGGAATTATTAATTGTTATCACCTACCTGGGATCAGATTATAAATAATAAATAATGCTAATTCAAATGGAATATTTCAATTTATAAGCCTTTCATATAGATATTACGCTTAATTTATTGCGAATTTAAACAGAGGCTGCTAATTGGCTCATAAAGGCTGTTTTGCAATAATATGATGTTTTACTATTTGTTTGCCATTTTTAGTGGTTAAAAATGGGCGTATATTACAAGACAAATGTATTAATCAGAAGATTCGGTTTTTCATGGTTGCCGTTTAATTTTCTTCCAGATACCGATCCATGATAAAGCTATTTAATTCATCTTTTATAATTCGCCAGTTAGGTAAAAACTTATCCATGTATTCTACGAAAACTGCATTGTGAT
>JAQVWS010000104.1 GCA_028709585.1 Syntrophomonas sp.
ATATTTATAGATATTCACTACAAGTCAAGCAGTCTGAAATAAGGAACCAGAATAACGAAAGCCTCATTTCTTATAACGAGACTTGTATTATCAGCTGACGTTTTTCAATAGGCAAGAGTAGGTGTTGCGTCTTGATTCGCGTTAATGATAGGAGGAACACATATGAATGTACTTATACAAGATATAACCATAAGAAAAAATGGAAAATGGTATTTTGGACAAGCCGAGATGTTCAGGCGGCAGATACTTAACGTATTAGCTGTAAATCTACACCGCAATCCTGATGGCAACTATTTCATTCAAATGGGAGACGATGAAAATCCCGTTATTGTGGAAGATGTGCCATACCTGGCCACCGGCATATTAGAAGATGAAAAGCAAATGAAACTGGTTTTCCATGATTTGCAGGAAATGCCCCTGGATCATGAGCTAAAGCTTTATCTTAAGGGGGATGTGCCCTATATTACTTTCCAATGGGAAGCTGATACTCGATTAAGCCGGGGTGTATATTGGAAGCTGAGCAATTATTTTGAATTAAGAGGAGATGAGATATTTATTGTCCCTCCACAATAAATAATTGTTAATTGACACTGTATTAATAATAATTATAAAATCTGCCATAAATGGCAAAACTAATTGCGAACCTAAAGTTCAAATTTTGGTGAGCAAAGGGGGGAATACAGTGGCAAAAGATAAAAAAAAGCCCGTGGAACAAGGTAACATTGACAGAACCGGAGTCCAGAAAAGCCAGGCTGATAAAAATGAATTGATATCTCAAAACAAGAAGAATAGAAATAAGTAATAGTCAAAAAGAGGCCAGGGGACGGTTTTATTGTTATACTTTGATGTAACAATAAAACCGTCCCCTATGTTTTGAATCACCAAATTCACTTAATGCCTTAGGATAAACGATGACCCAGATTGGGAGTTCTAAAGCTAGATTCATCAATTGCCAGAGCTTTATCAATTTCAGCCAGCATTTTGTCGCGATCTGTGGGGATATTGCCGTGTATGTCCCAATAATTGGTGATATGGTCGCTGACCACCATACTGTTATCGCAATTCAGATTTTCAATCAATACTCGAATCTCTCTTAATGCCTCATGGGGAGTTAAGTATTGAAAATTGCCGGATCTGAACTCCTCAATAATTGGTGTATTACGTTCAGGCGCAAATGTTCTGATACGAATAAAATCAGGGCTGATCGTACTTAATACCCGGGCACTGTTCTCAGCGTGTTCTCGCCATCTGGCTTTGCCCCCTATGCCGACCAGATAGTATTCGCTGGTCTCTATCCCAGCTTCTTTCAGCTTTACACCGGCTGAAATAATCTCTTCCGAGGTGGTTCCCTTTTGTATTTTCTGCAGAGTAATGTCATCTCCACTTTCCATACCCATGTGAATACGGCTCAAGCCTGCCTCTCTAATCTTTATTAATTCTTCTAAGCTTTTCTTATTCACAAAGCGGGCAGAACCATAGACGGTTATGCGTTTGAGTTCAGGAAAAAGCTCATGGGCATAAGTGAAAATTTCTATTAATTGCTCAGTTTTCATAATGATCGTATTACCATCCGGAAAGAAAAGCGATTCAATAAATTTTCCATAGTAATTACGAGCAGCTAGCAGGTCTTCCTTAATTTCCTGCACGGGTCTAACCTTAAAACGGGTTTTTTTATACATCGAGCAAAATGTACATTTGTTATGAGGACATCCGATCGTAGCCTGAATCAGAAGGCTATGGGCTTCGCTGGGCGGTCGGAAAACTGTACCTTCGTAACGCATTGTATCACCTCCTTAGAGAAATAGATTACCAAATAACTGACTAGTAATTCAAGTCATAAATTTTAAAGTATAATAGTAATATTAAATAGGAAATTATAGGGGAGGATTGAAAATATGACCAAAAGGCTGATTGTTTGTTTAGGGCTTGCGCTCCTCGTTATTTGCCTATTGAGCGGCGGATGTTCTAAAGTTGATGAAAGCAAAATAAATGCCTGGAAAGACATGATTAAGATACCGGTGTCTACTGAGAAAAATAATCTCAGCGATAAAGAGATTCTTGTCAATGATAATCAATCTCCGGATTTAAGTGAGAAGATTGAGATAAATCTTTATTTTGAGGATCCACAGCAACATAAATTGGTACTGGAAAAGCGCAGCATTGTAAAAGTAGAAGGGATTGCCCGTCAGACAATGCATGAACTTATTAATGGACCAACTCAGACTGATTTGCGCTCCACTTTTCCTGCGGGAACACAGCTATTGGATATAAATATAAAACCTGATGGATTATGTATTATAGATCTCAGCAGTGAGGCAACCACGGTTACCAGCAAGGAACAGGGCAAACTAATGCTGCTGGCCATCGCCGATACTCTGAGTCAATTTCCTACTATTAATAAAGTAAGCTTCTTAATTAACGGGGAGAACATATATAATTCCGGAGCTATGGTTGATTTTTCCAAGCCTGTTCAGGCAGATTATAGTATGACAAGATAAATAAAATAATACCGCTCAACATATATATGATTAGGGAGAAGTAGGTCATGTACTTATACTATCTCCCTATTTTGTGAAAACTAACAGGAATACTTTACTGGTATATAGAATCTAAAAATGTTACAGTATTTAATAAATTGTTTATATCTGCTGCTTAATAAGTAACAGACAGGAATTAGAGGTGTTTGATAGTTGAAAACAAAACCTATCGGTATTTTTGACTCCGGTGTGGGTGGATTGAGCGTAGTGAAAATATTGCTGGACAGGTTGCCCTTTGAGAGTTTCGTCTTTTATGGGGATACGGCTCATGTCCCTTACGGGACCAAGAGTCGAGATGAGTTGTGTACATACTCCAAGGATATTATATCGTTTTTATTAAGCCGTGAAGTTAAAACCATAGTTGTGGCCTGTAATACCAGTTCGTCGATAACCTTGCCGGAAATAGAGAAGACCTGTCCAATACCTATATTAGGTGTGGCAAAACCGGGTGCCCGGGAGGCTGCGAGAGTGACCCGAAACGGAAAAATAGGCGTTATTGCCACCCAAGCAACGGTAAATAGCGGTTCTTTTTCAGCCAATATTAAAGCGATTGATTCGGACTATGAGATTTTCTCTGTGGCTTGTCCGCGGCTGGTGCCAATGGTTGAATCCGGAGTATTCGGCGGATTGGAAACACGTCAGGCCGTAGAAGAATACACTGCTCCAATTTTACGTCAGGGAATAGATACCCTGGTTATGGGCTGTACCCATTATCCATTTCTGGCTCCGGTAATAAGTGATATTGCAGGCAATAGAGTGACTCTGGTAGATCCGGCTGCAGAAACCATTGAAGAGTTAATCGAAATCCTGGGGCAGAACAATATCCTAAATGATAATCATGCTGCCGGGACCAGAGAATTCTATGTCAGTGGCAATGAAGATTCTTTTTATAAAGTTGGCAGGTTGCTAATAGGTGATGTTATTCAAAAGGTTGAGCAAATCAAACTCGATTAGGGAGAATTATGAATAAAATCGGTTTTACTACCAGTATACCGGTGGAGATAATACTGGCGGCCGGTAAAATACCGGTAGATTTAAACAATATTTTTATCGCGGCAGACAGATCCCGTCTTTTGGTTGATATTGCTGAAGATGCCGGTTATCCACGCAATACCTGCGGCTGGATCAAGGGACTTTATGCTGTTGCACTGGAAAATGATTTTGAAGCGGTAATCGCAGTAATGCAGGGTGATTGTAGCAATACCCAGGCACTGATGGAAACCCTCCAGTTGAAGGAAATTAACACAATTCCTTTTGCTTATCCCTTTGATCGCGATAAGAACAGCCTTGAGGAACAGATGGGCAAACTAATGCGAGCCCTGGGTACTGACTGGGAAAGGGTTAACAGCGTAAAGGTGGATTTGGATAAAGTCCGGGTTTTATGCCGGGAGCTTGACCGGATGACATGGAAGGATAATCTGGTGAGCGGCGGAGAAAACCATTATTATCTGGTTTCAGCCAGTGATTTTAATGGCGACGCCCGGCGATATGAGCAAGAACTGCAGGAATTTATCAGTCAGGCTTACCAAAGGAAGCCATTTAAAGATGAGGTCAGGCTGGCTTTCATTGGAGTTCCGCCTATTTTTACAGATTTATATACCGAGTTAGAATCTATGGGCGCAAGAGTAGTATTTAATGAGGTACAGCGGCAATTTTCCATGCCTTTTGATACCAAAAATATAGTTGCACAATACCTGCAATATACTTATCCCTACGGAGCATTTGCAAGGCTTGAGGACATACAGACTCAGCTGCAACTAAGAAATGTGGACGGAATAATTCATTATACCCAGACCTTTTGCTATCGCCAGATTGAGGACTTGATTTATCGGCAGAGGTTAAACTGGCCATTTATGACTTTGGAAGGGGACAAGCCTGGCAAGATGGATGCGCGCAGTCGTATGAGGATGGAAGCATTTGTGAGTATGCTGAAAAAATAAAGAATAAGTGCAAAACAGCTTAAATTTAACGGATCATTAGGGTGGCTTAAATGATAGGATTAGATATGGGTTCCCGGAGCGTTAAGATTGTAAAAATGCATAAAAATACGGTTATTGATACGAAAATATTCGATACAATCGATTTTTATCGCCGTTTTGGAGGTAAAGAGAAGGGCAGGCTGAAAATCGACTTGCTTGAGCTGGGATTTATGGAAAAAGACGGCTTGGCAGCAACCGGATATGGCAAAGTGACCGTTCAAGTTGAAGGGGCCGTTCATATTCCGGAGATTCAAGCTCATGTAAAAGGTGCTGTTTTCCAGACCGGCCTTTCAGATTTTACGCTGCTGGATATAGGCGGACAGGATACCAAGGTGGTAAAGGTGCGGGATGGCCGGGCAGTTGACTTTATGACCAATGACCGGTGTGCAGCAAGTTCAGGCAGATATCTGGAAAATATGGCGTCAATACTGGGATTAACCCTGGAGGAATTATCATCATACAGTGAAGACGCGGTGGAGCTTAATTCGACTTGTGCAATTTTTGGGGAAACAGAAATTATTGGTAAAGTCGTGGAAGGCTATTCTCAATGCCAATTGGCAGCCGGGGTGAACTATACCCTTTATCGACGCTGTGCCGGGATGCTTGAGCAATTGAGCAGCGATAAAATAGTCATGGCCGGCGGGGTGGCTTTCAACAGCGCCCTTAAGAAGATTATTGCCAGAGAGACGTTATACGAGGTTGTAACCTTACCGCAGCCCCAGTTAAATGGAGCCATCGGGTGCTGTGTGCTAGGACAAGAGAAGATAGCTCGGGAGATAGAATAAACGAATGCTCCAACAATGTAAGGAAGGCAAGGAGGACTATATGACCAGACCAAATAACAGACTTAATGATGAACTGCGCTCGGTGCGCATCACGCCCGGTTTTACTAGAAACCCGGATGGGTCAGTATTGATACAGACCGGCGACACGATGGTATTATGTACTGCTGTGATTGAACCCAAAGTACCGCCCTTTTTAAAAGGAACCGGCTCTGGATGGATAACAGCGGAGTATTCTCTTCTGCCTTCATCCACGGAAACAAGAACCCAGCGCGAGGCCAGCAAGGGTAAGATTAACGGCCGGACTTCTGAGATCCAGCGTTTAATTGGCAGGTCACTGCGAGCCGTGGTTGATTTGAAAGCGCTGGGAGAAAGAACTATATGGATCGATTGTGATGTGCTGCAAGCAGATGGAGGTACCCGAACAGCTGCTATTACAGGTAGCTTTGTGGCTTTATGCCTGGCGTTAATGAAATTAAAAACCGAGGGACTTATTGAGAAGATGCCTGTCAGTGACTATGTAGCTGCTACCAGCGTAGGAATAGTAGATGGCGAAATAATTCTGGATCTTGAATATGTAGAAGATTTCAAGGCCGATGTAGATATGAACGTTGTAATGACTGGCAATGGAAGCTTTGTTGAGGTTCAGGGTACCGCAGAAGGAAACCCTTTTGATAAAAACAGGTTAGACCAAATGCTGCTGCTGGCGGAAAAGGGGATAAAGGAATTGATTGACTTGCAGGCCAATATAATTGGAAAGGGAATTAATTATGCCTCAGACCTTACTGTTAGCAACTAGAAACCAAAATAAAAAAAAAGAGCTGCGGAAAATAATAGGCAATTGGAACGTTAATCTGTTGACATTGGACGATATGTCCGATTTACCTGAAGTCGTGGAAGATGGAGCTACTTTTGCTGAAAATGCAATAAAAAAAGCTAGAACTATATCAGCCCTAACCGGCTATATTACATTGGCAGATGATTCTGGCCTGGAAGTTGATGCACTGGGCGGAGCTCCGGGGATATTTTCAGCTCGTTTTGCGGGAACAGATGCGGATGATGTAAAGAATAACCAAAAGCTGCTGGCCCTGATGGGCAACATCAGCAATGAGAAGAGAACGGCCCGGTTTGTCTGCGTTATAGCCATTGCGACCCCCGAGGGAAGCGCTCAAACCGCTCAGGGAGTGTGCCCGGGTACAATTGAAAATGCGGGCCGTGGTCAAGGGGGCTTTGGGTATGACCCCCTATTTATTCCCCAGGGGTATAATAAAACCTTTGCTGAACTGGCGGACGAAGAAAAAAATGAAATCAGTCATCGGGGTAAGGCCTTGCGGGAGGCCAGGCAACTTTTGCAGCAAGTATTTGGCGCGGAGGGAATTATGTGATTGTTGCAGCTGTAGCAGATACTCATGGTAAGACGGAGTTGATTATTAATAAGCTTAGACTAATTAACCCCGATCAATTATTGTTTGCTGGAGATCACTATAGCGATGGGCTAAGAATAGCTAAAACACTGGATATACCAGGTAGCAGCGTGGCTGGTAATTGTGACGGCAATTATAAAAAACAGCAGGAAAAGATTATTGAAATAATGGGACACAGGATTTTTCTGGTTCACGGCCATCAATATGGAGTAAAAAGGGATCTTAACCGTCTTTATTACCGTTCCCAGGAATTAGGGGTTGATGCCGTAGTATTTGGCCATACTCATATCCCCTGCTGCGAAAAGAAAGGTGCATTATGGATGATTAATCCCGGCAGTCCAGTTAATTACCGTTTGTCAGATCAAGGGAGTTTTGCGATAATAGAAATTGATGAAAATGGAATAAAATCTGGGATTATCTCAATATAGGGCAATAATAAACCGACGAGGAATGATATTCCTTAATATTGGCTGGACAAGCCAATAATCTTTGCCATGCATATTAAGAGCCAGTTTTGCTTTTTGTAGATATTAAGCTTTTCGGCGGAATTCACTGTAAATTTATATGTGAAGAACAGAAAAATTGTAAGTAATATGTAAAATTTAAAGGATAAATGCTGTTACTGTCGAAATATTATTAGGGCGATTATGTTGTTTAAGGGGATATAAATGCGCGAATATATTATTTATTCAACGTTAGTTTTTTTGCCCATAGGGGCAATAATAACCTATCAACTTAGAAGAGAAGGCTTAATGGCAAGATTTATAGCTGTTATTATTGCTGCATCGCTGGGTATTATTATTACATTCCCAATTGCATTACAGCAGTTGGGCTTATCATTTGCGTTGATCATCTATGCCCTTTTACTAATATTATTAACCCATTATTTTATTAAAATTATGCAGAGTAAGGACGAAAATCCCGTACTTACTGAAGGAGTTCCGTATATTGCAGCTGAAACCGCTGTCATTCCTGACGGTCATGTGATGGCATCAGCGGATATAGCTTGTACACTTGAAGAAGGAATACAGTATCAAGGCGCTTTCAGTACCGAAAAGGGTATTTTATCAAACCAAAACTTGACCGAACAGGAAAGCATAGAACAAAAGATGGAGATGCTGCTGACCACAATTGCCAGGAAACAACAGGAACCCGAGTTTATGCTTGAACCGGAGTTGGAGCCGGATTTGGAGTCCGAACCAGAGCTGGAACCAGAACTACAACCGGAAGCAAAGGCGGAGACTGAACCTGAGCAGATACTTGAACCGGAGTTGGAGCCGGATTTGGAGTCCGAACCAGAGCTGGAACCAGAACTACAACCGGAAACAGAGGCGGAGACTGAACCTGAGCAGATACTTGAACCGGAGTTGGAGCCAGAACTACAACCGGAAGCAGAGGCGGAGACTGAGCCTGAATTGATACTTGAACCGGAGTTGGAGCCGGAATTGCAGCCCGAACCCGAACCGGAAGCAAT
>JAQVWS010000105.1 GCA_028709585.1 Syntrophomonas sp.
CCTAATGGATTTAATGAGTGGCAAGGTATAACATGAGTCATTATGGCTTGGAAAAGGAGGGATATAACGGTGAAGATTCTTCAATTAGAGGTAAGTGGTTATCGGTCATTGAAAAGTGTCAGTTGGAAACCCGGAGATCTTAATATATTGATTGGGCCTAACGGAGCAGGTAAGTCAAATCTCTTGCGTTTACTGCAGATGATTTCTATATCAGCCCGCGGTGAATTAGCATCCTACATCCAAAGCGCGGGGGGAATGGAGCCTTTGATGTGGGATGGGGTAGCAACCCAAATATTAGTCAAAATTATTACCTCTCCACTACAAGCGGACAGAGATCTTGTCCGTGAGAGTCTTAAATATGAATTGGATATTAACCGTTTAGGGAAATCAAGTTCTTATCGAATTCATCATGAGTTATTAGCTAAAAACGATACTCATAGAGGAGATTTACCCCAGGATACATTTAAGTTTTTGGAACGAAGTGGACTGCGCAACCGGGTTTTTGATGCGGATCAACGTGCGCTGGTGGCTCCGGAGGATGCCGTTGCGGAAGATGAAACCTTATTATCCGTGGCTGGCGGCCCGTTTTCGGCTAACCCATTTATAAGTGATTTTCAAAGAGAACTAAAAGATTGGTCCATTTATCATGATATTCATGTTAATCAGGATGCGCCCATTCGGCAGGCTGTAGTAACCAAGATGGAGCGCAGGGTTAACCCCGATGGTCAAAATCTGATAAATGTATTACACACTCTCTATAGTAGTGACCGTGAATTCAAGAAGAATATTAATTATGCGATGCGGGCAGCCTTTGGAGAGGATTTTGAAGAATTAGTGTTTCCACCTGCCGCCGATGAACGGATACAACTCAGAGTGCGGTGGAAGACCCTTAAACGTGAACAATCGGCATCTGAATTGTCTGATGGTACCCTGCGTTTTTTAATGCTGCTCACTATTTTAGCTAGCCCAGCGGCTGCTCCTGTGCTGGCAATAGATGAACCTGAAACCGGCCTTCATCCGGCAATGTTACCTATTATAGCTGAATATGCAATCGATGCGGCAGAGCGCTCCCAGATCATTTTTACTACACATTCTCCTGGTTTTCTTGATGCTTTTGGTGACTACACTCCGCTTACATCGGTTGTGGGATGGGAAAACGGAGAAACCATAATCAGGTGCTTAGAGCATGACCGGCTAAAATACTGGTTACAAGGGTATTCAATGGGCAAACTCTTCAATTCTGGTGAGTTGGAGGGATTGATTTGAAATTTATATTATTTGTGGAAGGTAAAACTGAACGTAAGGCCCTTCCAGTATTTTTAAAGCGCTGGCTTGATGAGCGCCTGGAAAAACCAGTAGGTATAAAAGCTGTAAAATTTGAGGGGTGGTCTGACCTTTACCGAGGTGTTAAAACCAAGGCCGATACCTACTTGAATGGTCCGGATAATGATGACATAGTTGCAGTTACTAGCCTATTAGATTTATACGGCCCCATTTTTTTCCCAGCAAATCAGGTGACCGTAGAAGAAAGGGTTAATTGGGGTAAACAGCATATTGAAGCCATAGTAGGCCATCCCAAGTTTAAACATTATTTTGCTGTTCATGAATTGGAGGCATGGCTATTAAGCGATCCGAGGATATTCCCAACTTCAGTATCTAAAGCTATACCACATAAAGAACCAGAATTGGTTGATCTTGACCAACCTCCGAAAGCTCTATTAAAAAATATTTATAGGACTAAAAATAATACTAGCTATAAAGAAGTCACCAATGGCTATGACCTGTTTACGAAGCTTAACCCAAATCTGGCTTATCAAAAGTGCCCTTATTTACGACAAATGTTAGATGACATGTTACATATGGCCAGGGAATGTGGGCTTTAAAGACATCAGACGGTTAATTTATCGAATGTCGGAAGCGCTAATGACAATGCTATTGGAGCGCTTCCGTATGATGAAAACAAAGTAAAAGGACCTCAGGTAAAAGATGGTGCATCAATAGGACTTGGAGCTTTATTGCTACCCGGAGTTTTAATTGGTGAAAATGCTGTTGTCGGTGCTGGTTCAGTGGTTACTGCAGATGTACCTGACAATTCGCTTGTCATGGGAGTTCCGGCTAGAGTTAAAAAATGATTAGGGAAGGTTAGTTGAATTAAGATGATTCCTTTTTTGGATTTAGAACGTATTCATCGACCGCTAGAAGTGGAAATAATGGATTCTATAAAGCGGGTCGTGGAGTCTAATAGATTTATACTCGGTGAAGAAGTAGAGCAGTTTGAAGCCGAGTTTGCCAGGTATTGTAATACGGATTACTGTGTTGCAGTGGGCAGTGGTTTGGATGCACTGCACCTGATATTGAGAGCATACGGTATTGGGGTAGGGGATGAAGTCATTGTTCCCTCTAACACCTTTATAGCAACAGCATTAGCTGTGAGTTATGCAGGTGCAACTCCAGTTTTTGTAGAACCAAATGAATTTACCTATAATATTAACGTATCTTTGGTAGAAGCAAAAATCACACCTAAAACTAAAGCAATTATACCGGTTCATCTTTATGGTCAACCCGCAGACATGGAACCATTATTAGACTTAGCTAATAGATATAATTTGAAAATAATAGAAGATGCTGCCCAGGCGCATGGTGCCATTTATAAGGGGCATAAGGTTGGAAGTCTAGGTGATGCGGCAGGCTTTAGTTTCTACCCCGGTAAGAATCTGGGAGCATTTGGCGATGGTGGAGCAGTATGCTCAAATGATGAAGAACTTATAACGAGACTTAAGATGTTTAGAAACTATGGTTCGCAATATAAGTATGTTCATGAAAAAAAAGGTTTCAATTCGAGGATGGATGAAATCCAAGCGGCAGTACTACGCATTAAGTTAAAATATCTAGATGCCTGGAATGATCAGCGGAGAAATATTGCTGAACAATATGCAAAACGGCTAAAAGATGTAGATATAATAATTCCCGCTGTTCTTCCTGACACTATTCCCGTTTGGCATTTGTATGTTGTTCGCCACCAAAAAAGGGATGCCCTGCAGCAGTACTTACGAAGGAATGGAATTGAAACACTTATTCATTACCCCATACCAATTCATATGCAATTGGCCTATAAAGAATGTGATTACCTTAAAGACAGTTTTTATTTAACTCAAAGTATGGCTGATTCAATACTATCACTACCAATGTATCCTGGGTTAGGAATGGAAGAGATTGAGACAGTTGTAAGAGCCATCCGAAATTTCAGTGAATAAGGGAAGGTAAATAATTTTTATGAAAAATAGTCCATTAGTAAGCGTAATCATACCTGCGTATAATCATGAACTGTATATTGAAGAAGCGCTTCAAAGTGTGGTTAATCAAACTTATAATAATATAGAGCTTATTGTCATTAACGATGGTTCCAAGGATGGTACTGCGAAAGTAATTACTGAATTTATCAGTAGGAACCAGCACTACAATATAAAGTATATTAGCAAAACCAATGAAGGAATATGTAGAACTCTCAATAAGGGATTGGAAATTGCTAAGGGGAGTTATTTTGCATTATTGGCATCTGATGATATGTGGACGCCAGAAAGAATTGAAAAGCAAGTGTATTTTATGGAAAGAAACCAAAATATCGGGCTGGTTTTTTCGGACCATTATTTCATTAGATTTACAGAATTGACTCAGATAAAAGCAACAGATTATAAACCCAATATTAGGAAATGCTTTAAAAATGGGATTCAGAACATAAACATATATGAGAAACTATTGACCGAAGATATCATCCCTGCGTTGACAGTTCTTATACGCAAAGAATGTTTTGATAAAGTAGGGGGATTTGACAATAATCTAAAAGCCGAAGATTATGACATGTGGTTAAGGATATCTAAAGAATTCCCAATTGCCTTCATTGACGAGCCGCTGGCTTATTATAGGGTCCATGATACCAATGTTAGTAACAAGACTATGAGCTTAGATACCCTTAAAACAGTTCGTGCAATTATGCAAAAACAGTATAATGATCCGCCACTTAAGCACCAATACATAAAAAAGACGATTTTATTTATTAAGTTTTGGTATACAGTAATTCGAAATAGGGTAATAAGGGTTTTTGTTATTGAGAAGAAATAATGATGTTTTAACTAAGCTTTTCAAAGGTAATTCTGTTTAATAAAGATTTGGCGCACAGTTTTAACAATTCGTGGGGGGATGAGCCAGATGAGACCGGGATCGAATTGAACGAGACGAGTTGCGTCTTGCATGCAAATTTGTGTATGGTTATCAAGGTTTCGACCATGAAGGAAACGTTATCACACTATTGCTAGAAAAAGTGTTTATTGGTATTAAAGAATACCGAGAGTTTAACGTAGGCGCTTAACTTATTGGGGGGGATAGGTTTGGTGTCCCCGAAAGTAATGATTTGATATAGATGTACTGGGGTGGTGGATATGCCGAGACATGCACGTGAAAAAAGTGAAATATGAAGAAGACGGCAGAGCCTATTTCATTCCATCGAAGGCTATATTTCCAAATGACTTTATAGTAGTATTAGATACAAATACAGTTCTCAGGAAAGGGGAGATAACGACCCTCTGCCAAAGCATTAGTACTTTCTATCTTTAGGGGGGTTGGGGTCAGGTCCGTAGCTGTCTTTGTCTCTTATAGTCCCATCTGGTCTATGAATAACAACTTCGGATTTTTGATTCTGAGCTATTGGTCGAGCAGCGTTTATCGCCTCTTTTTGTGTATCATGAATAGATGTAGCCTTTTCATTTCCGGCGCCAAGTACTGCCCACTTACCGTTATGAGGAACAACATGTTGGTCTTTTCCGATAGCGTTCACCTTCCTTACTGTGTTTGGTATGGCAGAGGGTCTTGGCGTATTTTAACACATTTACAGTGATTAGGAAAACATGGGGCGGATAAAACGGTTGTATATATAAATACTGCCATGAAATGAGATGGATATATGAATGCAGATCTTTATAAAAGACTATTTAGAGCAATATTTTCTGAGGATTTAGATTCATTAAGAAAAATTGCTTATCTTATAATTGAAAACGAAAGAAAAAATAGGCACAATGTACTGGCTGATTCTCTAGAAAAAATATCCAAACTAGCCAGTGTAAATAAACACGATAATAAGGTAGAAAAGGCGTTTGCTAGCGGATTATCAACTCTTCCGGTAACAAAACGGGATAATGCGCCACTAGTGTCTTATATTACTAGAGAGCAGTTAAAACACCATATGATATTGCCCGAAGATATTGAGGAACGGCTTCATAGGATTGAAAGTGAATTCGTAGCAAGAGAGCGGTTGTCTAAGTATAATTTATCGCCCAGAAGGAAGATATTGTTATACGGTCCCCCCGGATGTGGCAAAACATTAAGTGCAGAACGGCTGGCGTGGAATCTCGGCTTACCATTGCTGAAGGTGAGATTTGACTCTCTTATATCATCATATTTTGGAGAGTCTGCATCTAATTTAAGAACTGTGTTTGAATATTGCAAAAAGGAGCCTGTGGTTCTTTTGCTGGATGAATGTGATTTTATAGCTAAGTCACGCATTACAAATCAAGATGTCGGAGAAGTTCCGCGCATTGTTAATATGTTGCTCATGTTACTCGACGAGTATGACGCACCCGGATTGGTTATTGCCACAACAAATTTAAAAGTAACCCTTGATGAAGCTCTTTTTAGACGTTTTGATGATATTATCGAAATAACTCTTCCAACTGAACATGAAATACGAGAACTTCTTAAGCTAACGCTATCCGCTATGAAGACTCATTTAGATATTAATTGGGATGAGATAGCAACGAATCTAAATGGACATTCTTATGCCAGCGTTGTTGCGATAGCCAAAAACTCTGCTAAGAATTGTGTTTTAGAGGGACTTTCAACGGTTGAATCCAAGCATTTGGAAAAAGCCATAAATGAGGTCACGATGAAATATTAGGGGGATGCTACTATGGCTAATCGATCAGGTAATTTTAGTCACTTACCGTTACCTTTGGTATTAAGGGGCATACCTAAACTTTTTGGAGGAGGGACTCCTTCTGATAGAACTGTTCAAAACAAGAACAACCGACCAGAACATGGAGCTTACATAAAGAGAAGATCTGCAGAATTGTTGCGATTTTGGAAAGAGCGACGAGATGAGCGAGCAGGACACAACCTTCCTGAAATAGCGGGCGGAATACCATTGTTGTTAGAGATTGATCCTGAGGTTGATATTGAATTTTTAAGAGGACTTGGATTTGAGATTGTTGCCGAGCTTGAGGACGGTTTTATAATCGTTGCTACCGACGATGTGGATTTCTCAACGCTTAATGAAAAACTTGATGATTTTATCGCCAACGCAAATCGTAGTGGTAGTCCTGCACAAATATATGGATTAGGAGCAGAAACTGATAGGCTTAAGCGCATACTCTCCAACGAACTTTATGATCAATGGAATTTAATCCAAGATGATATGAATATAACGGTTGACGTTGGGGTGGAATGTTCTGGGAATATTCAAATGCCACCGTATCCTCGTAAAGCGGATGACGAATCCGTAGAACATTTCAATCCCAGGGAGAGTCGTTGGCAACAACAAAGACGAGCCCTCGTCTTTTACACGATCAGGACCAGGCATATGGGACGTGATTAAACCAGATGTTGTTGAGTATGGTGGTACAGAGGTAAGAAACAAAGATGATAGGATTTTTACTCTAACGACACCGCCGGAAGTATGTCCTGAACTAATAAGGGTATCTCCTGAAGGTCCAGCCTATTCAAAGGATGCCGTAGGCACTTCCTTTTCAACGCCTAAAGTTACACATATTGCAGCAGAAATCCAAAAAATACTGCCCGAATCTCCTGCATTACTATATCGTGCTCTAATAGCGCAATCCGCTAGATGGCCAGATTGGGCACAAAACGTTGATTTAACCAGATATGCAGAGGTTTTAAGATATATTGGGTATGGTGTCCCAAATGTGTTAAGAGCTACTCAAAACAATGAGTATCGTATTACCCTTATAACCAATGACCAAGTTGAAATTGGAACAAGAGAAGCTCATTTATATAAGATACCTATTCCCCAGGAGCTACGAGAAATAGGTGAAGATTTCGAAATCCTTATAGAAGTAACTTTATCCTATGCAGCAAAACCCCGTAGAACCAGACGAACCGTAAAACGCTACCTATCAACATGGTTAGAGTGGGAAAGTAGTCGATTAGGAGAGGATCTTGAGACATTCAAGCAGAGAATTTTTTTAACAGGAAGAAGTATGGATGACGACGGAAGTCTAAAATGGGCGATTGGATCTGCGACAAACCGTGGCAATGCAAATGATTTTTCAAGAAGAAACGGAACGCTACAAAAAGACTGGGCCATAATAAAATCGCATGAACTAAGAGATGCGTTTTGCATCGCGGTACGCGGTCATGAAGGCTGGGGCGCTGCGTTTAAAGCCAAATACGCTCTGGCTGTAAGCTTTGAAGCACTAAAGCAAAATATACCGATATATGAACCAATAAGAAGTTTAATAGAAATTGAGATTGAGAATCAGCAACAAGAGATCGAAGTTGAGATAAACAACACACGCCGTAATAATACAATCTAAGCTAGCCTAAGTTGCTGGCGCGATGA
Organism: Syntrophomonas sp.; assembly: GCA_028709585.1. Classification (GTDB taxonomy): domain Bacteria; phylum Bacillota; class Syntrophomonadia; order Syntrophomonadales; family Syntrophomonadaceae; genus PHAA01. Next base: position 7,628 of record JAQVWS010000105.1, read on the forward strand.
TTAGGCAGATGAAGGTACGTTTCCCATGGCAAGAATGATGGGTAATTCGGATTAGAACCTGACTTGCCTGACCGACATAACTGATAAACAGACAGGCTGTTTAACCAGAACCGTCTCTGGGTTCGCCGAAAGCTGTTTGGAACCGTACTTATATGCGGTTTCCTATAAACTGAAAAATGGTGGTGATTTGGTTTTTGGCGAATTAGCTCATGGTAAACAAGGTATCATTGATGATTATCAAGACCTGT
>JAQVWS010000106.1 GCA_028709585.1 Syntrophomonas sp.
GAGCTCTTATGCATTTTTTCTAAAAAAGATTTGCTTTCTTTCTTTAAATATTCGCTCTCATCAACTAAAGGCTTATAATAGTTAAATCTGCCCCGCTTGGATGTTTCCAAAAAACCTCTATCAACTAAACGGGACAGGAAATTTAAGACAGTTGTATTCGCCCAGTTTTTTTCTCCCACCAGTTTTTTCATAATATAGGCAGAAGACACGGGTTGACCTGCCTCCCAAATTATCATCATTATTTCCAATTCACTGTCTGGCAATCTTTTCATAGTATCCATTTAAACATCATCCTAAAGCCTGTTTTATCATATTATATATATATTTGTTTCATTCTACATTTGTAGAACCAATATGTCAAATGTTATTTATATGCAGATTACTTTCTCATTGTGGCTAAAGATATGGATTCTCGGTCAGAATTGTTTCCATTGCCATCATCTCTCAAAAAGGTTAAATCCCCTATCAGCCCTCAACCAGGCTGTAAATAACCGGAACAATAATCATGGTTAAGAATGTGGCTACTGTTAAACCGGACATCAAGGCCACCGCCAAAGGAGAGAACAAACTGCTGCCGGAAACTGCCAGCGGTATCAGGGCTAGAATAATTGTAAGTGCGCTTATGATAACAGCATTAAATCGTCTGCTTACTCCGGTTATACAGGCCTCCTCCGCTGAACAACCTCTTTTTCTTTCCTCATTAACAAAATCTATCAGTAATATGCCATTCTTGACCACCAGTCCAACGAGGGCAATTATGCCCAATAAAGCAGTTAATGACATAGGCTGGTTAAATATGAATAATCCCAGCAAGGATCCGATGAGGGACAGCGGGACTGTAGTCAATATTACCAGGGGCTGTATAAAGGATTTAAAAATAATCAGTAATACAATGTAAATAGCAGCTATAGATAAAAAGGCCAATATACCGAGGCCAGTAAAATTCCCCCGGATGTCTTCCCTCTCACCGGCAAAGCTTACTGTGGCTTGGGAGAGATCAATTGCCGGCAGAACATCAGCTTCAATTTGGTTTTCAATAACTGTGCCATCATACCCGGGCAAGGGGTCTACAAGTATATCCACCGCCAGATCACCGTTGTATGAACTGATAGTATTGGCTTTGGTGCTGTAATTGATGACGGCATAATCCTTCAGCGGAGTTTTATTGCCGGTAAGGCTTGATTTAACGGCAAAATTTTCTAACCCGGCTGCATCTTTAATATCGCTTTTCAGCCTGATATTGTACTCATTACCGTTAATTCTATATACTGAGGCATTATAACCATACAAAGCCATGTTTATCTCTTTTTGCACATCGTATTTACTAATACCTAAGCTGCTGGCTTTATCCTCATCCAGGTCAATATTTAGCTGCAGACTGTCATCATCCCAATTATCTCTGACATTTGTTGTGCCCGGGATCTGGGAGATCTTCTGTCCCAGTTCTTTAGCTAACTCCACCAGCCGCTCCATATTCTCGCCGCTAACCCTGACAATGGCTTTGGCGTCAGTGGGGATAGCGTATTCCAGCAGCTTGACTTTGCATTTCCCATCGCTTATATTTTGATCCAGCGTGGCCTGGATGTAGCTGGCTAATTCCAGGTTGGAAGAAAATCGTTGGCTGTTTTTCAGTTTATATCTTACTGCTACCATGCCGTAATCATCTGCCGGGGTCGGAGGCATGACTGTAATATAAAACTTAGGCAGACCATCCCCTACGGATTGAGTACAGCTCACTATTTCCGGCATCTCTTTTACCAATTCCGCAACTTCATCAGTAATTCTTTCCGTAGCTTCAAAATCGCCTGTTTTTTCCGAATTAATTTGGATGTAAAAAATATCTTTTTCTACAAAAGGGAAAAACTGTATGGTAAGCCTGGGCAAAACTATGACCACAACTAATATCAGGGCCATAGCTACTCCGGCCAATGTTTCTTTTTTATGCTGCAAGCCGATTTTTAGCATGTTTTGAAAAAAGATTCTTACCCGGGTAGTTTTGTTTTTATGATCCTCCTTGTTTTTCCTGGCAAAACCAGCCATCATAACAGGAACTGCCAACATGGCTGCAAAAAATGAAGCCCCCACTGCAACTATTACTACCCAGGGAATGGCATACATAAACTGTCCGGGCCCTCCGGGTATGCCTAAAAGAGGGGTAAAAGCAATAATAATGGCCAGCGTAGCCGAGAAATTAGGCACAGTACAACGGGTGGCTCCATTATAGGCAGCCTGCAGATGAGCATCGCCGCTATCCAATCTGACCTGAATATTGTCCGCAACCACAATGGCGTCATCTACCAGAATGCCCAGGGCGATAATAAGGGCAACCAGAGAAACCTGATTTATATCAACCCCAAATATATACATCATAATGAATGTAAACAGGATGGAAAGGGGTATCGCGGTAGAAACCACCAACGCATTTCGCAACCCCATGGCCAGGAATACCGCCCCCAAAACCAGAATAATACCTATAAGCAAGTGCAGCATAAATTCATTGGTGGATTCACTGACTGCATCCGGCTGGTAAATAACCTCATTTACTACCAAGTCCGGCGGCAGCTGAGCTTTTATTTTATCTATGGATTTGCGTACCTCTTTGCCGATTATTACTACATTTTGCTTGTCAACAAAGTATCCCGCCAATAAAACAGCATTATGACCATCTGCTTTGATCTTCTGAGACCCCTCCTCGGTCTCCAGATATACATCGGCTATATCTTCTAACCGGCTTACCACGCCAATAGAAGGTGAAACTGCTATGATAGTGTTCCTGATGTCTTCCACGGACGTATAGTTGCCGGGTGTGTTTACGGTAACTTTTCCATTCTGATAGTTGATGCTGCCTGAGGGGATTTGGACATTCTGAGCAGCCAGAATAGTACCGATATCTTCAATAGACAATCCCAGCCGGTTTAATTTGGCAATGCTAATATCAACTTTAACTTCTTTCTCCAGCTTGCCTACCACTTCCATCTTGGAAATACCTGCAAGGGCGCGTAATTCGTTCTTAAACCTGTCGCCGAAAGACTCCAGTTGATCATATGAGTAATTGTCACCGGAAACGCTGATAAGAATTCCAGCGGTATCAGTAACATCAGTATTGACTGTACTGGCAGAGGCTCCTGCCGGCAGATGCTCCTGGACATCACTTACAGCGTTTCTTACGTCCTGCATGGCTTTGTCATGGTCAACATCACTCAGAAAATATACAGTTACAACCGACACATTAGCTTTGCTAACACCTTTGCAGTAGTCATATCCATCCAGTTTGGCTATGTCTTCTTCAACCTTTTTGGTAACCAGATCCCGTACATCATTAGCGGAAGCTCCGGGATAGGGAGTAATTACCATGGCAACCGGCACTGATATTTTGGGACTTTCCTGGCGAGGCAGCAGATAGTAAGCATAACATCCGATCAGGGCAATGATAATGGTAAGAAATAAAGTGATTTTACGGTGTTCAATAACTTTTGCAATTATCTTATACATAGGCTTACTCCCTATCCTGTACTTTGACTCTGACCCCGTCATCCAGATTGGTCATGCCGCTAATTACCAGCAACTCACCGTTATTAAGTTTGCTGACCCTGACTTGATCTTCACTGATATTCAATATTTCAACGGTTCTTTTATAAGCCCGCTCATCTTTGACCACGTAAACGCATTTCTCTCCTCCATCTGCAAATATAGCTGTCAGGGGAACCCATATTCCATTCTGGCTGCCCACATTCACCGATACTCGGGCTAATGAACCCAGTCTGAAAGATTTATCAGCAATAGTAATTTCCGCTTTATATGTATGGGTAGACTCATCAGGAATTTCTGATATACTGCTTACAGTTCCTTCCGCTGCCACATCATCCACGACTATCATGGCTGCTAAACCTGCATATATTTGGGCTGATTCTCGCTGAGGAATCCCAATATTTACAACCTGCGCAGTGCTTCTAACCACTAAAGCCGGGGTAAATGCACTTACTCGTTCGTTCTCGCTGCAGACCTTCTGCGCAACATAGCCATCCTGTCGGGCATATATAACCGAATTGTCCAACATATACTGCTTGTAGTCATAATCGTTACCAGCTGCTGCGTACTGGGATTTAGCCTGCAAGTAATCGGCTGCGGCTGTGTTTTTCTTCAACTGAGTCTGATCTAAAGCATCTTTTGATATTGCATTGGCCATATATAAACTTTCATTGCGGTCATACATTATATTGGCATAGTCAGCTGCTTCTTTAGTTTTTATGACACTGGCCTCGGCACCATCCATGACAGCCTGGGCGGCAGCCAGCTGAAACTCCAAGTCTTTGGTATCAAGCTTTGCCAGCGGGTCTCCTGCACTAACCCGGTCGCCCTCTGCAACAAAAAACTTAATAATCTGTCCGGATACCTTAAAGCTATATTTTACCAATTCCGCCGAGTCTATGGTGCCAATATAATTTAAGGAGACTGGATTATCCTTTGCGTAAACCTCCATTACCTTTACTGCTCTTTGCTGGTCAATCATATCAGACTGCTTTCCTGCCGAACTACATCCTGCCAAACTGACAATTATCATTAGAAATGAAAATAGTATTAGTTTCTTTATCCCTCCCCATTTCATAAGCCTATGAGTTCTGCCGGTATTAATAATTTCACATTTCACTGCCACGTCCTCCATATTCCGAACAACTCTGACTGGTACGAACAGCAGCTCCATAAAGCAAACACCCAAATCCCTCTCGGATTTTAAGTGACTGCTCCGATCCCTTTAATTCAGAGTCCACAAAGAAAAGAATGATAGCTTGCAGGTATTTAAACATTGACTCCGGCTCCAGGTCTTTACGCAGATAACCTTCTGTAATGCCGCGTCTCAGGTATTCAATAATACGGGTGGTCATCTCATCTTGCTGCCTGCGTACCGTTTTTTCAATGCCTGGGTACTCCCGAAAGACTTCATGGAAAAAATCACCATAAAAAGTATTTATATATACCGCAAACTCATCTGCCATAGTTTCAAGAGTCTGCAGGTAATCACCTTCCTGATTGATAATCTCCACCATTTTGGTTTTCATAAAGCGGTAGCGGCTTAAAACCACGCTTTCAATGAGCTGCTCCTTGGAGCCGATGATTCTATAAAGGGTATTCTTAGCCAGCCCCGACTCGGCTGCTAATTGTTCCATATTGCATCCCCGCACACCGCGTCGCACAAGAAGATCTGCCGCCTTTTCCAGGACCCGTTCTTCACTCTGTTTATCGTTAAATTTCATAACCTCACCCCTTTATACTATACTAGTTCGCTCAGTATAACTATGTCAATAAAAAACCTCCCCCTTAGGGAGGATGGCTAGATAGTCATCTTATTTTAGACCTCACTATATGCATTGTCATTTTTATGTTCATCCATCTTAGTAACGAAAATGAAGGAACATTGATTATTTCAAAATTCGAAGTGGGAAGCCATTCCAAATTAATTTTGGCCATTGTTTGCTGCAGCAAATAACAAGAAGGAAGAACATTTCAAGGTGGGTTATTAGTAATGAAACAGCTGTTTTAATGGCCTAAATTACTCGGGCAGGAATACGTTCACAAATATAGGCCACAACCTGATCTGGCGATATATTTAAAGCAAACGCGAACTCTTCATTTAATATTTGTTCAGCGGTTTGCATAAAATCTTCATCTGACTTGGTTATTTTTTTGCCGTTGGTTAACCTTGCTTCCTTTTCATGGTGTATCGCCTTAAGAACTCTAATCCATTCTTCGGGTCTTCCAGATCTTATTGCCGTTTTAAAATTAGCATTTCTTTCTTTATTGTCAGCTATCCAAACGGCTTCTATTTCCGGCATGGCATCTATTAGTGACAGTACAGCTTCTTTGGACATGGTAGCTCTCATTAAAATATTAGTATTGTTTACCGGAACCATTATTGTCATTTTATCGTTGCTGATAGGCTTTAAAATATAGTAATCGGTTTCCTTATCAACTTCTTTTCTGATATCCTGAATATGACATATTCCGTTTAAACCATAACTAACATAGTCATTTACATTGAACATCTTTCTCTCTCCTTTTTGGCAATGGCTTAAAAAGTTACAGGTTGCTGTCATATTATGACTCTTGTTCTTTGCAAACCCTTTTCATAGCCTCATATACTTCATGAATGGTCTCAAGCATTATAAAACAGCTGGCCTCGTCGATTTTGGAAAATTCTCGCTCCAATGCTTGGATAAAATGAAGAACATATTTCTGAATATACCACTCTCCCAATTCGGTGGCTCGCACCAGTACAACCCGTTTGTCAGAATCTGATGTATATTTTTCTAAAATCTTTAATTCAACCATTTCATTAATAAACCTTGTGGTATTGGGGAGCAATAATCCAGATACTTTGCTTATATCTGAAACCCGCAGATAATCATTGTTATTACCAATTTTATATATTGCATTTAAAATACGAAAATATATTGGTTTTATATCCGCAGGCAGCTGAGGAAACAAAGCCAGTGCTACCTTTGCGCACTCAAGCCCATCTAAAATACTATACACCAGTTTGGAATCAATTTTTTTCGTCAAGCAAAGCACCTCTATGTTTATTTAATATAATTATATTTTATAATTATATGCCAGTCAAGTCATACCCTTAATTTGGCATTTTAATAATGTCCAGCCGACTTTCTCTGTTTCTTCCTGAGAATTATGGTTTGGATGGTTTTTAGGTGTTATTATTATTAAAAATCCTGAAAAATAGTTATTGAAAGGTGTGTTGGCTGATGAAAAGAGCATATGAATTTTATTGCATAAACTCCTGAACTACATGCCGTAAGGCCAAGGCTTGGCTGCAAGATGCTGCGGTAGAATTCAACTATCACGATTTACTAAAGGGTCTCCCCGACTTTTCAGAACTGACAAAAATTGCTCAGATGACAAATTTAACGCTAAAGGATTTAATTAATACCCGAAGCCAATCATATAAGCAGGTCAACCCAGATTTAAGCATTATGGATGAAACCGGGATATACAATCTTATAGTCTCCAACCCACGTATTCTAACCCGCCCTTTATTAAGTGACGGTCAAAGACTATTACTGGGGTTTAAAGCTGACCAATATCAGGCATTTATAGCAAGCTAACTCGCAATGAAATAGAATCTTCTCCAGACGTTTTTCTATGTTTAAAAGTCGAATGGATATATGGAGAATATGCCCGGGGATCAACTCGATGCCATATGGTCCCTAAATATTTCTAAAACAGATAAATAATTAGATGACTATAAAGTTAGAATTATAAGCGATATGCTTGCTACTGCAAACCAACAGCAAATCCCTAAGAATATTGGTTTAAACCCATTTGTGATGAGTTTTTTCAGGTTGGTGTTCAACCCTATTGCCACCATTGCCATAACGATCATGAACTTGCCAATTGTAACAAGGTTGTTAGATATTGATGGTATACCAATAAAAGTATTTATGATAGCCGTTGCCACAAAACCAATGACAAACCATGGAAAAACCTTTACAAAGCTGAATTTGATGCCATCAGTTGATTCTTTATTTTTCTGTGTATTATGCGCGGTATATATTGCCAAAACCAGTGTAATAGGTACAATCATCAGAGTTCTGGTAAGTTTTACAATCGTTGCAAATGCCAGGGCAGTGTTGTTACCCGCAGCTCCGACGGTATAAAAAGCGCAGCCATAAAAGAAACCCCAAAGATACAACAGGGCCTCTTCACAATGAAGCGGCCCTCCATATATCCCATTATCGTACATCCTCACAGATGTGACTATTCTACCCAAACTTATTACCC
>JAQVWS010000007.1 GCA_028709585.1 Syntrophomonas sp.
ATCCTCCAGCAAAATGGGCAAATTAAAAACAATAAGTCAAATAATAGCTGTGCTGGTAATTATGCTGCAGAATTTATTTTTCCCGCTGGCATCAGTAAATCTGGGCCATTGGGCTATGTATATTGCTTTAGTTATTACTATTGTTTCTGGGATAGAATACTTTTATAAAAACAAAATCAACTACTAGCGAGTTTTATTAAAGTGAAAATGGTGGTAGCCAAAGAAACTGGCGGTGATTGCTCCCTCTGATTGCTTTAATTATTCAATCATGTTTCAGTCAACCATTCAAATATAGGTAACAGTATTTAATCAGGTTATTTTCAGGAGGGATGATTTGAAGAAAGCTTTTATTATATCAACTGGCACCGAGTTGTTGTCTGGAAGTACCCTGGACAGCAATTCGGTATTTTTATCCCGAAAATTAGGGGAATTAGGAATTAAAGTAGTTGGCAAAAGTACGGTGGGGGACAACCGTGAACAAATCAGCCGAGCTTTTATTATGGGCATGGAATCTGCGGATACCATAATTTCCAGCGGAGGACTGGGACCCACATTTGATGATATCACCAAAAATGTGGTCTGTGAGCTGATGGGTTGCGGCTTGGAACTTAGAGAGGATGAGGTAAAACACCTGCAGGAATACTTTGAACTCCGTAAACGGCCAATGCCTGAAATCAATCTCCGACAAGCCATGTTTCCCGCACAAGCCATTGCCCTTAAGAATAGCCGGGGAACCGCCCCAGGCATGTATTTGAAGAAAAATAACAAGATAATAATACTATTGCCTGGCCCGCCTCGGGAAATGACAGGAATGTATACTGAACAGGCTGAACCGCTGATAATAAAGGATTTTGGGTTAAAACCACCTGATATATTAACAAAAAATATTAAAATTCTAGGTTTGAGTGAATCACAGGTAGAGGAGCGACTGGGTGATTTGACGAATATGCCGGAGTGTTTAACCATTGCATTATTGGCTGCCAATGGGGAAATACACATCCGCCTGACTGCTGAAAGCGATGAACGGGACACCAACCTTAAATGCCTGGCGGAGCATGGTGCGAAAATTATTGATAGAATGGGAAGACATATTTTTGCCTTTGATGATGAAACCCTGGTATCAAAAGTTGCCGGTTTGCTGCAGCGCCGTGATTTAAAACTGGCGGTGGCAGAATCTTGCACCGGAGGATTGCTCAGCAAAATGATAACTGAATTGGCAGGCAGTTCTGCATACTTCTGGGGAGGGGTTGTTTCTTACAGTAATCAAAGCAAACAAAGGATATTAGGAATAAAAGAAGCAACTTTAAACAAATATGGGCCGGTCAGTTCAGAAACAGCTTGGGAAATGGCTGAAAATATACGCAATATTGCAGGTAGTGATCTGGGTCTGTCTATTACTGGCATTGCAGGTCCTGGGGGTGGAAGTGCCGAAAAGCCGGTTGGTTTGGTTTATATCGGAATGGCTTATAATGGCGGCGGTGATGTTAAAGAATTGAGATTGGGCGGAGGCAGAGATCTGATCAGGATTATTTCCGCAAAGTCAGCTTTGGATATGCTCAGGAGGTATATCGAGTACCGGCTTTAAGGCAAGGGGACGGTTCTTCTGCCTGCATTTTTTCTCGACAATTATGAATAACCCTGCAGGCAAAAGAACCGTCCCCTTGCCCAATAACCCTGCAGGCAAAAGAACCGTCCCCTGATTACCCCCCTGATTAAAAATGGATAAAAATGTATTGACATTGTATAGAGTAATCAAATATAATCGTTAGTAACGAACATATGTTTGAGGAGGGAGTATCTTGGAGGATAAAGTGATAAACAAAGATAAAATGGAGGCTTTAAATAATACCATTAAAACGATAGAAAAACAGTTTGGTAAAGGTTCCATTATGAAACTAGGTGAAAATTCTTCGATGAATGTGGAGGTAATCTCCACTGGATGTATGTCTCTGGATATCGCTTTAGGCGTTGGAGGAATACCAAGGGGTAGAGTTATTGAAGTATTTGGCCCTGAATCCTCAGGAAAAACCACAGTGGCATTGCATTGTATAGCTCAGGCTCAGAAAGAGGGAGGCATGGCTGCTTTTATTGACGCTGAACATGCACTGGATCCACTGTATGCAAAAAATCTGGGGGTTGATACTGCTAATTTGCTGGTTTCTCAACCGGATAACGGTGAGCAAGCATTGGAAATTGCTGAGGCATTGGTACGAAGCGGAGCTATTGATATTGTTGTTATCGACTCAGTGGCAGCTCTGGTTCCGAAAGCAGAGCTTGATGGGGATATGGGAGATATGCATGTAGGATTGCAGGCACGTTTAATGTCGCAAGCCCTGCGAAAACTTACTGCTCATATAGGCAAATCAAACGCAGTAGTCATATTTATTAATCAGATAAGAGAAAAAATCGGGATAATCTATGGAAATCCTGAGACAACTACTGGCGGAAGAGCCTTGAAATTCTATTCATCATTGCGCCTGGAAGTAAGAAAAGGTGAGTCTATCAAACAGGGCACAGAATTAATTGGCATACGCACCAAGGTTAAAGTTGTTAAAAATAAAGTGGCCCCGCCTTTTAAAGCAGTGGAGTTTGATATTATGTATGGCACCGGTATATCCAGAGAAGGTGATGTTCTAGATATTGCCTCCGAACTTGAGGTTATACAGAAGAGCGGTTCATGGTATTCATTTGATGGCGAGCGCATGGGGCAGGGACGTGAAAATGCCAAGGAATATCTAAAAGCCAAGCCTGAGATCTATCAAATATGTGTTGACAGGATAAGAGAAAAGATGAATGGCAAACAAGCTAAAGCTGTAGAGGAAGCTTGACACGATTCAGGAAACTGACTAAAATCTTTATAAGGCTCTGAAAGATGTCTCCCTTAATGCTTAGCTTAAGATGCTTTAGATATATTTTTTTACATTACTTGTATTATTGTTGTAAATATAGATATTAGCTACAGTTAAATACTGGTTTTGAATAAATAAATTATATTCTCATGGTTTCTTATAGTTGAGAAAGTTATTTTAATTGCCAATTGTTAGCGCTCAAAAATGGAAATATTGCTAATGTTGGGAAAGATAACATAGTAAGGTGAGATAGGTTTTTAAGCCGAGTGTAAACTCGGCTTTTCTATTAATTAAGTGCCTTTATATTGATTCAAATATTATTATTTAGATGGAGGTGAATCAGATTATCACGTTACAAACTATTGTTGTTACATTATTGGTCCTGCTAATTGGCTTAGCATGTGGTTATTATGGACGAAGATATATCGCAGAAAGCAAATTGGGTTTGGCTGAGCAGGAAGCGGCTAGAACCATAGAGGAGGCTACCAAAGAGGCGGAAGCAAGAAAAAAAGAACTGCTTCTGGAAGCCAAAGACGAGATTTATCAGTACCGGCAGGAAAGTGAGAAGGAGTTAAGGGAGAGGAGACGAGACCTGGATCGCCTGGAAAGGCGCGTGCTGCAGAAAGAAGAGCTGATTGAAAAGAAATCCGAAAATATGGAAAAGAAAGAGCAGGGCCTTCAGGATAAGGAAAAAGAAATAGAAAAAACCCAGCAGGATTTACAGTTAATACTAACTCAACAGATAAAAGAACTGGAACGGCTTTCACATTTAACTACCGAGGAAGCTAAAGAACTGCTTTTATACAACGTTGAGCAACAGATAAGGCAGGAAACTGCTGTAATGATCAGAACTTTGGAGAATGAGGCCAAAGAAGAGGCAGACAAAAAGGCTAAGAATATTATTTCGCTGGCTATTCAGAGATGTGCCGCTGATGTGGTATCAGAGACCACTGTATCAGTAGTTGCACTTCCTAATGATGAGATGAAGGGCAGAATTATAGGCAGAGAAGGACGTAATATTCGGACCTTTGAAACTCTTTCGGGAGTAGATTTAATAATTGATGATACTCCGGAGGCAGTAATCTTGTCTTCATTTGATCCGGTACGCCGGGAAATAGCCCGGGTAGCTCTGGAAAATCTAGTTTCCGACGGCAGAATTCATCCAGCTCGGATTGAGGAAATGATCGAAAAAGCAAAGTTGCAGATAGATCAGCAGTTGAGAGAATATGGAGAGCAGGCAGCTTTTGATGTGGGAGTACATGGACTGCATCCTGAGTTGATTAAACTGTTGGGAAGACTAAAATACAGGACCAGTTATGGTCAAAATGTACTTAAACATTCCATTGAGGTATCTCATTTAGCTGGGGTTATGGCAGCGGAATTAAATGTCGATATTTTGCTGGCTAAAAGAGCAGGTCTGTTGCATGATATTGGCAAAGCGGTTGATCATGAGGTAGTTGGGCCACATGTTGAAATTGGAGTAGATCTAGCTAAAAAATACCGGGAAAGCAAGGAAGTTATTAATGGAATCGAAGCACATCATGGAGATGTTGCTCCCGAAAGCATTGAGTCAGTACTGGTACAAGCAGCTGATGCTATCTCAGCATCACGCCCAGGAGCCAGAAGAGAAACCCTGGAAACCTATATAAAAAGACTGGAGAAGCTGGAAAACGTTGCCAACACATTTACAGGTGTTGAAAAATCTTATGCTATTCAAGCCGGTCGCGAGATTAGGGTAATTGTCAAGCCTGAAGAAATAGATGATCTTGCCACTATAACTCTGGTTCGTGAGATTGCGCGTAAGATAGAACAGGAACTGGATTATCCAGGGCAGATAAAAGTTGTCGTAGTGAGGGAGACTCGTTCCGTAGAATTAGCCAAATAGATGTTTTTGTTAACCGAAAAACACAGGATCTTAACGGATTCTGTGTTTTTTTGGGTTTTTTTACATGTCTTTATAAGCAGGATTTTATTGCCTTGGTAAGGAAAAGATTATTACTATCAATAAAGGAGAAGATATAGCAATGGAAATGGATTCGGGGATGGATGCAATACTGTCATCATTCATACGTTATACAGAACTAAGTGCTATAAAATATGATGCCCAAAAAGACGTCATAAAGATCGAGGCTGCCCTTAATGGTTGTATCAATGAGCAGCAAAGCCAAAGATTTATTGCCAAATATAATAAATCAACTGCGCTGTACCATAGTATAAAAGGAATTCAGCCTGGATACATGGATTTGGAGTTTATAGAACAATATGGTATAACTATTTTAAGATTATATAGGGAAAGTCAAACTTTGCAAGAAGAAGAGATAGAGTTATTTGTTTTGTTGCTTCGCCAAGAGTTTGTTGATTTACTGATGAAAGAAGAAAATGACATGCTCGCCCAAGCAGCATTGACAGAGGATATCAAGGTCACGGTTATGAAGAAAATAAAACAATTAAAACAGCCTTGTCATAATATTTTTGTATATCGTGATAAAGGCCGCGTTTTTGTTTTTAACAGGTAAATGGGGGATATGATTGAACATATTGTTTATAGGGGATATTGTTGGCAGACCGGGCAGAAGTGTTATTAGAAAGCTGTTGCCTCAACTGCAAAAACAATACGATATTTCTTTTACAATTGCTAATGCTGAAAACGCAGCCGGCGGAAGAGGGCTAACCAAAGATGTCAAAGATGAATTACTGGCATGTGGAATAGATGTGCTAACCATGGGTAACCATGTTTGGGATAATAAATCTATATTCAGCTTTATTGATGATGAACCCAGACTGATTAGACCCGCCAACTATCCGGGTGATTGTCCCGGACAGGGTTATCATATATATAAAGCCGGTTTTAATAAAAAGATAGCAGTAATTAATGCATCCGGGCGGATTTATTTACCGCCCCTGGACTGTCCCTTTAAGACTGTAAGTGACATATTAGAGGATTTGCAGGATAAAACTGACTATATAATTATTGATTTTCATGCTGAAGCCACCTCTGAAAAGCTGGCCTTTGGCTATTATTTTGACGGCAAGGTCAGTGCAATTGTGGGTACCCATACCCATATTCAGACTGCCGATGAAAGGATTATGCCCCAAGGAACCGCCTATATTACTGATCTAGGAATGACTGGACCGGTTTATTCGATACTTGGTATGGAAAAAGAGCCTATTATTCAAAAATTCCTGAATGGACGCCCGGCACGTTTTGAAGTAGCTACAGGCTCTGCGCAAATCCAGGGTGTTGTATTGAAATTTAGTGAAAACGATAAGGCTCTAGCTATTGACAGGTTTTCTTATGTATTAGATGAACATAATTAGGCCTATATATAACAGTAATTATATATAGTAAACATGTATAATAATTATATGTAAAATAACATAATAACATGAAAAAATATCCAGTAATCTAATTATAAAAGAAGGAATTAGTGAAATAATTACGAATATACTTTCAATAAGGTAGCCTAGTTTTATTACTATTTTTTGTTATGAGGGAGGCTAATTAATGGAAGTATTAAAGGTTTCAGCAAAATCAAACCCGAATTCGGTTGCTGGAGCACTTGCTGGAGTTCTAAGAGAAAGGGGCTCTGCTGAAATTCAGGCAATTGGTGCAGGCGCAATTAATCAGTCAATTAAAGCTATAGCTATTGCAAGAGGATTTGTGGCTCCCAGTGGTATGGATCTTATCTGTATACCGGCTTTTACTGATATCACAATTGATAATGAGGAGAGAACCGCAATAAAATTAATAATTGAACCCAGATGATAAAATCTGGAAATAAACGATTATAAAAACCTGCTTTGCGGCAGGTTTTTTCAATTACTGAATAAAAGGAGTTTTATAATAATGAAAGTAATAGATTTACATTGTGACACTATTTCTTGTTTGAGTTTAAGGGATGCACCGCTATATAAGAACGATATACAATTTGATCTGGCCAGAGCTAAAAAAGCCAATTTATATCTACAGTTTTTTGCTCTTTTTACGATGCCTGCGGATAGAAATACAACCTTACGGAATACTTTAAAGCAAATAGAAAAATTCCTGGCAGAGATAGAAGATAATTCTAAAGATGCTTATCATTTAAGATGCAGCAGTGATTTATTGCTGCCGGAAAACATGAATAGACTTGCATGTATCCTTCACTTAGAGGGAGCAGAATGCTTAGGCAATGACATTGAGATATTAAGAATACTGTATAGATTAGGCTTAAGAAGCATGGGCTTAACCTGGAATTATCGCAATCTGCTGGCTGATGGTGTCGGTGAAGGAAAAGACGCTGGGGGATTGAGCCGAAAAGGTAAAGTGATGATAGAAGAAATGGCTCGATTAGGTATTATGCTGGATTTAGCTCATATATCGCCTAAATCTTTTTATGATGCCCTGGACTGTTATTCAAAACCGGTTCTGGTTACACATGCCAATGCGCAAAAACTGTGTCCCCATTGGAGAAACCTTGATGATTCACAACTGAAAGCCTTAGCTGACCATGGCGGAGTAGTTGGAGTGACACAAGTAGCTGATTTTATAAAGGAAGAAAATGCGACTATGGATGATTTCCTGGATCATATAAAATATATTACAGATTTAATTGGGGTTGAACACGTCTCTCTGGGATCGGATTTTGACGGAGCCGATAATATGGTTATAAAGCAGGTTGAAGGGTATGGTGAACTGCCAGAGATAATGGCCCAGAGAGGATTTGCGCAGCCAGAAATAGAAATGATACTCGGTGAGAATGCTTTAAATATTATAAGGCAAGTTATATAGATAAGCTGTAAAAATTATTATAAAGCGGTGATATTAATGATATTTGATCTGCATGTTCATACCTCAGCTTCTGATGGAGTCAATACTCCTGAGCAGGTTGTATTGAAAGCGGTTGATTCAGGGCTGACGGGACTGGCTATTACTGACCATGATACTGTTGACGGGCTGGAAACTGCTCAGCGGTTTATAGAATCCAATCGTTTTAATATTGAATTTATCCCTGGAATAGAGCTAAATACAGATTCTGACGAAGATGATCTGCACATATTGGGCTATTATATTAATTACTATGATGAACACCTTATAAACCGATTAATGGAAGTACAAGCTCAAAGACGCCAGAGAGCCGAGCAAATAGTTAACAAGCTACAGGCCATTGGATTAGACATAAGCTTTGAACAAGTTAAAAATATGACCAAGGGCGATCTCATAGGCAGACCTCATATTGCCAGAGCTATACATCAGGCAGGCTATGCACTATCCGCGCGGGAGGCCTTCCAAGAGTATATTGCCCGGGACATGCCCGGATATGTAAAGCGTTATAAATTCACCCCGGGAGAGGCTATAGAATTAATTAAAAAAGCCGGTGGAATAAGTGTTTTGGCTCATCCGGGCCTAATTAAGAATTCGTATAAGATTAATGAAATCATCAAATTAGGCATAGAAGGAATTGAAGCGTATTATCCCGAACACAGCAGCACGCAAATTCAGGAATTTATTGGCCTGGCTCAAAATCACAATCTATTAATAACCGGGGGTTCTGATTTTCATGGTGAGGGAAGCCCGGAAAGCCGTAACCACTTAGGTAGTGCCTTTATTAATGAGGTTATGTTTAAGCAGATAAGAGAATACTATAAATATAAAAAGTGAATAAATAAGTTATATTTTAGTTTTTTGCAGGAATTTATCCTCACCTTGTAGAAATATGCAGATTACAAAGTAAATGATGCTGTAATTCTACGAAGGGCAGGAGTATGATGCGAAAAATTGGGTTTGCCTGTTTGTTAACAACCTTTATGTTGTTTTTTTCTGGGACATGTTGGGCCGCTCCATCCACTTATACAGTGAAATCAGGAGATTGTTTGTGGAATATTTCCAAAAATACCGGTGTTAGTCAAGATACTATTATGCAGATTAATAACCTTAAATCCATTGATCTTAAAATTGGCCAGGTACTTAAACTGGTGGATTCAGCCCCAGCCCCCGTAGAAAAACAGGCCCCAGCTCCAATCGCTGAATCTTCTTCTACTTATACTGTAATATCGGGAGACACCCTGTATGAAATTGCTCAAAAATTCGGTACAACCGATAAGAATATTCGCGAAATGAACGGTCTGAGCGGTAATATCATCCATCCCGGAGACGTTCTTAAAGTTCCAGGTTCCGACTATACCCCTCCTGTTTCCAGAGCAGGCGTCACCTCAATGGGACTAAAACTAATTGAATCGGCAGCTAAGCATCTGGGAACTCCTTATCAGTATGGGGGAACAACACCTAATGGATTTGATTGTTCAGGTTTTGTGAAATACGTCTATAGTAAATATGATATCAATATGCCGCGGACAGCTGCGGCTCAATATGGAACCGGGGTAAAAGTATCCCAAAGCGAGCTTGTTGATGGAGATCTGGTGTTTTTTGCTTGCAATGGCAAGGGAATTGATCATGTGGGAATATATTGCGGCAACAACCGTTTTATTCACTCTAGTTCCCCCCGGAGCGGAGGAGTGATCTATTCTGCATTGAATAGTGGTTATTATGCCAGTAGATATGTTGGCGCCAAAAGAATAATTAGATAAAAAGCCGGAGGTAATACGTGGAAAAAAACATATTGGGTCTGCCCATGACAATAACGGAAACCAATGAATGGAAAGATATTGAGGCCAGAGAGGCTGTTATTGGACCTGATAACCTGCTTAATGAGATTCTGGATAAAAAATTATTCAGTAATGTTGAAATAATGTGGATTCTGCGAAGAATGGTTTATTTCTACGGGAAAAAGGACAGTCTGCTGAAAATGGCGCCTCCCGAACGATTATTAATAAATATGAATGATATCTTAAGAGCATTTTATATTTTATTTGATCTACAGAGCCCTGAAATGGATGCTAATATCAGAAGCTATATATCGGCCAGATTAACCGATGCAACCTGGGGTATTAGTACAAGAACCCGCGAATACTTAAATAAAATTAATTAATCTTTTTTTGTCAACGGAATTAACTTCGTTTGCTAAGTATTGCTAATTACCGCTAATAGGCGGTAATTTTACATTTAATAGCAGAAAAATTAATGGCAGAACAATAAATAAAGATATAAGAAAGAGGATTTGTATAAAATTTGACGAATTCAAGAGCAATATAGGTTATAAATATAATTATAGAATATTATACAGTATTATCTTGGATGCAGTCCTTTATACGGAGGGTTATATGGATATCAGCAATCGAGAACAAAGAATTAAGTCAATTGTAAGAATGGAGGAACGTATATTACATTGCAGCAGATGTCAAGCTTTGACTATGTGCACCAGCAAACCTTCGCTGGGCAAGGGTGATTTTGAACCCCAGGCTTTAATGGTATTTGAGTGTAAGAGTAATTATAATAGTGATACAAATCGGATCATTAATCTAAGAGAAATGATCAAACAGGAATTTTACATTGCGAATATTTACCATACATTTGCGGTTCGATGCCACCCCAAAGCCTGCGCCAAACGTCAAAACTGCGGATTTTATATGCCGGGCAAGCTAATAGATCGTGATGCTGTCTGTAAGTTTTCAAATCAAGCTTGTGATGGCACCGGTATAAAACCTTCCAGTGAACATATAATAAGCTGTATGACTTATTTGTTGGAAGAAATTGATATCCTGAAACCGGCTTATGTTATCCTGTTTGGCTCCAGGGTAAGTAATTACGTGCTTAAATCATGCGGGGTGTTGGAAGATATTCATATTGGTCAGATCCACAGACATAAAGAAATGGTGTTGCTAACTACTGTAGAAGAGGAACTATTTAATAAACAGGAATCGCAATACTTATATAAAAAAATATTAGGTAATTAAAATTTGCATACCACTGCTATATTTATTGCACCGAGGAAATAGTTAACAGTCATATGAGGATGGGCTTAGTGCCTGTCCTTTGGTCTTTTGTTGGCTTTTTTTGAATAAGAATTGTCAAAAAGGTTAACGGAGGCGCACAAATGGCGGATAATTTATGGTGGCACATAAATATTAATGATACGCTTGCAGCCCTGGAAAGCGATAGAAAAAAGGGTCTTTCACAAAAGGAGGCTGCTCGTCGGCAGCTTCATTCCCTCAATGTTCTGAAGACAGAACCTGCAATAAAGCCCTATCGAATCCTTTTGGCTCAATTCACTGACACTATGGTTTTAGTGCTTTTAGGAGCTACTGTCATATCAGGTATAATCGGAGCTATGGTAGATGCCGTTACAATAATGACTATTGTAATAATTAACGCTATTTTGGGATTTATCCAAGAATTTAAAGCGGAACGGTCCTTGGAAGAAATCAAGAAAATGACCTCGCCATATGCCATAGTCCTTAGAGACGAGCAAAGGATAAAAATTGAGGCAGCAGAAATTGTGCCCGGGGATATTGTGTATTTAGATACCGGAGATAAGGTGCCTGCTGATATCAGATTGCTTAAATCCTACGGGCTGCAAATTGATGAATCGGCTTTAACCGGTGAATCAGTACCGGTGGAAAAGGATGCTGACTGTATTTGCCCGATTGATTGCACCATCGGTGAACGGGATAATATGGCTTTTATGGGTACCTCCATAAACAGAGGGAGAGGCCTGGGGGTGGTCGTAAACACTGGCATGCAAACCGTTATGGGTGGTATTGCGGGAATGATATCTGAAACCGATAAGAGCATGACACCCTTGCAAATGAAACTGGATCAACTTGGTAAAGTACTGATTATTATTTGTTTAGCGGTCTGCATTATGGTTACGGTGCTGGGTATCTTACGGGGCGAAGATACAATGACCATGTTAATGGCCGGAATAAGCCTTGCAGTTGCTGCTATTCCGGAGGGACTTCCTGCTATTGTAACTGTGGTTTTGGCTTTGGGTGTGCAGAGAATGGCCAAAAGAAACGCTATTGTGAGAAAATTGCCGGCAGTTGAAACCCTGGGTTGTACTACCGTGATTTGTTCTGATAAAACCGGGACACTCACCCGTAATCAAATGACAGTTGTAAAAATGGCCACCCGCGATAGGCTGATAGATATTGAGGGCGACGGTTATAAACCAGTCGGGCGTTTCTTTGTTAATCAAAAAGAAATTAATCCCCTGCATGACCCAACCGTAAAAAACCTGTTGGACATAGCTGTAAACTGTAATAATTCCAATCTAAGCCAGGTAAATGGTCAATTTGAAGTTCAAGGTGATTCCACCGAAGCAGCGTTATTATCCATGGCCTATAAGGCCCAACTAACCCGCAGTAAAAACCTGCTGAAAGAAATCCCGTTTTCATCTGAACGAAAGAAAATGAGTGTGGTGGTAGACGCAGATGAGCCTATTTTGATGGTAAAAGGCGCGTTGGACATTATTATTGATTCATGTGCTTATGTAATGAAAGATCAAAAAATAGTGCGGATAAATGTTGATGACCAGCGCTATTTTATGAAGATACAGGCAAAGTGGGCTTCAGATGCTATGCGAATATTGGGGTTTGCATATAAAAGATTAAAAAAACAGGAATGGGAACATCAGACGGAAAACACCCTGGAGTCTGAACTGGTTCTGATAGGTATATGCGGCATGATTGATCCGCCTCGGCCTGGAGCAGCCAATTCAGTAGCAAGATGCCTTGGCGCTGGCATAGTACCCATTATGATAACTGGTGACCATCCTCTAACCGCTGCGGCAATAGCACGCGAGATAGGTATCAGTAATGGTCTGTCAGTTATAAACGGCAAAGAAATAGATGGATTGAGCGATGAATTATTATATAAAAGAGCTATTAAAGACCGGGTTTTTGCTCGGGTATCGCCTCAACACAAGAATCGGATCGTTACAGTGCTTAAAAAAAGGAAGCATGTAGTTGCCATGACTGGTGACGGAGTTAATGACGCACCAGCCATAAAGACTGCTGATATTGGCATTGCAATGGGCATAAGCGGTACCCAGGTAAGTAAAGAAGCTTCTTCCATGATTCTTACTGATGATGACTTTTCCACTATTGTTCATGCCACCTATGAAGGGCGAGCCATCTATGACAATATTAGAAAGTTTATCAGGTATTTACTGGGATGCAACATAGGAGAAGTGCTTGTGATGCTGATATCTTCTCTCTTAGGGCTGCCCTTGCCTATGTTGCCTATTCAGTTGCTATGGGTAAATCTGGTTACTGATGGGTTACCGGCAATGGCCTTGGGCGTTGAGCCGCCCGAGCCTGGAATTATGAAACGGAAGCCACGGCCGAAAGATGAAAGTATATTTGCACGGGGGTTGGGATGGATTATATTTGGCCGGGGCACCTACATAGCAGTAATAACAATTGCTGCCTTTCTATTTGGCTATTATTGGGCCAGTTCAGATGGGGTGGAACCTTTATCCCTGGCCAGGACCATGGCTTTTACTACTCTGGTATTTGCTCAGCTTTTTTATGTTTTTGAATGCCGTTCAGAAAAATATTCACCATTTGAATTGGGCTTCTTTAAAAATAAGTTTTTAGTAGCGGCAGTCTTATGTTCGATGGCTATGCAGCTTGCTGCAATATATATTCCGTTTTTTCAGGAGATATTTAATACAACCGCTCTTTCCGGATGGGAATGGCTGATTATTATACTGTTCTCAGGTTTTAAACTCATCTGGCGATTATTAATAGATACTTGCCGTCGGGTTTTTGCTAACGGCTTCTAATATGGTAAAATATTAAACTGGCAGGTATATGATGGAAAATGTAATGGACCTTAATAGCAGTTAAAAATCCTATGCACATATATTGGAGAGGAGGTATACCCGGCAATATTGAATTGCCTTATCGGTTGGACAAGTATACGAATGCAGTAAACCATGGATCGAAAATGCTTCCGAGGAAGGATGGTATTAATGTTGAAGAGTATGACCGGTTTTGGACGGAGCCAGGTTAACATAAATGGTTATGAAATCAGTTGCGAATTGAAGGGAGTTAACCATCGCTATTTTGATGTACATATTAGAATACCCCGACGTTACGCTTTTTTAGAGGAAAAAGTTAAGGAAGAGCTCAAAAAAAACCTCAGCCGAGGTAGGCTAGAAATCAGCATAAATATCGAGAAAATAAACGAATCCGAGAGAAATATCAAGGTTGACAAAGATCTGGCGATGGCTTATTATAAATCTCTGAAGGATTTAGCAGAAAATCTAAATATTTCTCTTAATATTACAATGGTAGACATATTTAGACTGCCCGATGTTTTTAGCCTTACTGATCAAGATGAAGATCCGGAAGTAATATGGTCAGTCCTTAAAATAGCGTTAGAAGAAGCTATTACAAGCCTGGTGGAAATGCGCAGCAAAGAGGGTAAGAATTTAGGCCAGGACATATTAGCCAGGAATGCTTATATTCTTAAACAAGTGGAAATACTGGAAATGAGGTCGCCCCTGGTGGCAGATGAATATCAAGAAAGGCTGCGCACCCGTATTAATGAAATGTTGGGTTCAAACATTGTTGATGAATCCCGGGTACTTCAGGAAACAGCAATTTTTGCTGATAAAGCAAGTATTACCGAAGAGATAGTAAGGTTAAAGAGTCATATCAAGCACCTGGACGAGTTGATGCATGATGGGGATTCTATCGGACGCAAATGTGATTTCCTGGTACAGGAAATGTTCAGGGAGATCAATACCGTTGCATCTAAAGCCAATGATATTAACATGAGCCAGGTAGTTGTTGAAGTTAAAGCCGAGTTGGAAAAGATACGTGAACAATTACAAAACATTGAATAGATTGGGAGGTGAATCCGGTTTTTCCGGGAAATATGGATATTAAACTTGTAAACATTGGTTTTGGCAACATTGTAGCCGCTAATAGAATCATAGCTATTGTCAGTCCCGAATCAGCCCCTATTAAACGTATTATTCAAGAAGCCAGAGAAAAAGGGGTATTGATTGATGCTACCTATGGGCGCAGAACCAGAGCAGTTATTGTAGTTGACAGCGGCCATGTTATTTTATCGGCGGTTCAGCCAGAAACGGTGGCCAACCGACTGTCTTCCAAAGATACTGCCAGTGAAGATATGTAATTTTGAGAAACACTATTGGTAACCTTTTGGGATACCGGTGGTGCCCAGAGGATGGAAGTGGATCGAAGCATGGTCAGAAGGGGAATATTATTTGTAATTTCCGGCCCATCCGGTGTAGGTAAGGGAACCATAAAAGAAGCACTGCTTAAGAAATTCCCTGATATTAAACTATCTATTTCGGCGACCACTCGCTCCAGGCGAGAGGGTGAGATAGACGGCCGGGATTACTTTTTTCTAAGTAAACAGGAGTTTAACTCCAAGCTGCAGAATAATGAGTTTCTTGAATATGCTTCTGTTTATTCTAATATGTATGGAACACCCAAACAATATGTAATAGATAACATTATAACCGGTAACGACGTTCTGCTGGAAATTGACATTCAAGGAGCGCAAAAAGTAAAAGGCCAAATGCCTGAGGGAGTTTTTATTTTTATCCAGCCACCCAGCATCGAAGTCCTGGCGGAAAGGATTAATGTGCGAGGCAAGGACTCCCCGGAAAGTATCCAGACCAGAATGGCTGCTTCCCAGGAGGAAATGGCTATGGTGGTTCATTATGATTATGTAATAATGAACGATAAACTGGATGAGGCCTTGAACAAAGTAGAGGCTATTATTACTGCAGAGCGTTGCCGGGTTAAGAATAATATTAAGAGGTGATTTAAATGATCCCACCTTCTACGAAAGATTTAATTAAAATTGGGCAAAGCAAATATGCAGTGGTTGTTGCAGCAGCCCAGCGGGCGCGAACCTTATCTGAGAAGAAGAAAAATGATGAGAACTATCGGCTTTCCAGCATGGTAACTGAAGCTTTGGAAGATATTATTAACTCCCGAGTAATTATTGTAAATCACACCGATATAGTGCCTGCCAAGGAGGATTAATATATGGGTAAGACTGTTGGCATCGGCATTACGGGAGGTATTGCTGCATATAAAATGGCCGACCTGGTCAGTAAATTAAAAAAAGATGACATAGATGTCATTGTATTAATGACCGAAGGAGCCTGTAAGTTTATTAATCCCTTAACTTTTAAAACCCTTTCCGGCCGTGAAGTTGGAACTGATTTGTGGACAGAATCACTGGAATGGAAAGTTCAGCATATAGGTATTGCTGAAGAACTGGATCTTTTGGTCATTGCGCCTGCAACAGCTAATTTCCTGGCTAAAATGGCTCACGGACTGGCAGATGATTTATTATCAACAGTGGTAGTGGCCAATACAGCACCGGTCCTGGTAGTACCATCTATGAACACCAATATGTATAACAACCCTATTGTTCAGGACAATATAAAGACGCTTAAGAGCTACGGATATCACCTTATGGATCCGGATAGCGGCCTGCTGGCCTGTGGCGTAACCGGCAAAGGCAGGTTGCCTGAAAGCGATGATATTTATCAGCAGATTATAACCCTGCTTTTCCCCCGTAAAGATCTGGCTGGCAAAAAGATTATGGTAAATGCGGGGACAACCTGTGAAGATATTGACCCGGTGCGCTTTATATGCAATCGGGGTACAGGCAAGATGGGTTTTGCGTTAGCGCGGGAAGCTTCCCAAAGAGGAGCCGAGGTCATTCTGGTGAGTGGACCTTCAACCCTGGAAGCACCTCCGGATGTAAAGTTCTATTCAGTTTGGAACGCGCAGGAGATGTGTGATATCATGCTTGAATATGAGCCGGTCTGTGATGTTATCATCGGTGCTGCAGCAGTGGGAGATTTTAAAATCGCCAAGGTTGCAGAACAAAAGATGAAAAAGACCGATGACCGATCGGGTCGACTGATTTTGGAATTAGTGGAGAACCCAGATATACTTAAAGAACTTGGCGCTAGAAAGCATGATAATCTTATTATGGTAGGTTTTGCAGCCGAAACAGAGAATGTGCTGGAAAACGCATGTAAGAAACTGACTTCTAAAAATTTGGACTTTATTGTAGCCAACGATGTAACGATGGAAGGTGCTGGCTTTGCCATTGACACCAATATAGTTACTTTTATATCCAAAACCGGTGAAGTGAAAAAGCTGCCCAAAATGAGTAAGGATATGGTTGCCGCTGCCATCCTCGACAAGGTAGCGGAATTGCTATAGTTTTCTTGAAAGAAAGGGGATAATTATTAATGACCATAAAGTTGTTTACCTCTGAATCAGTTACCGAAGGTCATCCCGATAAGATGGCTGACCAGATTTCTGATTCAATACTAGACGCAATGTTGGCTCAGGACCCTTATGCGCGGGTAGCCGCTGAAACCGTTGTAACAACCGGTCTGGTATTGGTATCCGGTGAGATTACTACCGATTGTTATGTTGATATACCCAAACTGGTTCGCAATACTATTGCTGAGATAGGCTACACCCGAGCCAAATATGGTTTTGATTGTGATACCTGTGCAGTATTAACCGCCATTGATGAGCAGTCCACTGATATTGCTTTGGGAGTTAACCAGGCCTTTGAAATCAAGACCGCAGATAATACATCCAATGATTTGGATGCAATCGGAGCCGGTGATCAGGGGATGATGTTTGGTTACGCTTCTAATGAAACTGAGGCATATATGCCTATGACCGCTTATTTAGCCAATAAGATGGCCAAGCGCTTAACCGATGTTAGAAAAGAAGGCATTATAGATTATCTTCGTCCTGACGGAAAAACCCAGGTTACAGTTGAGTATGACGGAAATAAGCCGGTCAGAGTTGATACGGTAGTAGTATCTACCCAGCACCATCCCGATGTTGATCACGAAACAATTGAGAAAGATATAATAGAAAAAGTGGTGAAGCCAGTTATTCCGGCAGAAATGTTAGATGAAAACACCAAATATTATATTAATCCCACCGGTCGTTTTGTTATTGGGGGACCCCAGGGAGATTGCGGCCTAACCGGCAGGAAGATTATTGTGGATACATACGGCGGAGTGGCCAGACATGGAGGAGGAGCCTTCTCCGGTAAAGACCCCACCAAGGTTGATCGTTCCGCTGCTTACGCTGCGCGTTATGTAGCTAAAAATATGGTGGCTGCGGGGGTAGCCGACCGTATGGAGATCCAGCTGGCTTATGCCATTGGGGTAGCTCACCCGGTATCAATCGCAGTGGAAACCTTTGGCACTAATAATATCCCGGAGGAGAAGATTATTAAGCTTATCGAGAAACATTTTGATCTTCGTCCAGCCGCTATAATAAAGGATTTGGATCTTAGAAGGCCGATTTACAAAAAAACTGCTGCCTATGGCCATTTTGGCAGAAATGACCCGGAATTTACCTGGGAAAGAATCGATAAAGTAGATGATATCCGCAAATCAATGGGGATGTAACCTTTCCAAGAGAAATGCAAATTAAAGATTAAGCTCAATAAAGGAAGCAAACAGCGAATAATATAAGCTCGTGATTATGCGTTAAGATAAGGGGACGGACCGTTCTGCGGGGCAGTGAGGTCACGTCCCTTTATAAAATACCTCAATAATACGAGCTTATTTAAATAATCCCGCCAAACGCTCAATTTCTGGGAGGTATATGGTGAAAAACGTAAAACTGGTCATGAACCTGCCTACAAGTAAAGTGGATGATGCTTATACCTATACTGTGCCGGAAGAATTTCTGACCGAGGCTACTTTTGGCAAACGGGTTCTGGCTGATTTTAGGAACAGGAAAGTAGAAGGCTTTATAATAGAGGAAATAGATGAAGTTGAAGAAACAGATAATAAGAACATTAAAGCTATCATAAAGGTTCTCGATACCGAGCCGGTATTTGACCGTTCTTTACTGGCCTTGGCCTGCTGGATGGCTAAATACTATCTATGCCCTTTATCGGTAGCCTTAAACATTATGGTGCCCAGGATCTTGCATCATAAAAACAAACCGGTAATTTTACCTGATATTGACGAAGCTGGTTTTAAAAAAATGGTCCAACAAGGCTTAAACCTGCCTGAGGATTTATTTATCATTCTTTGGCGGGATGGGGAAATGAGCCTGGGTGATGCCTTAAAATACGCCAGTGAAGAAGACTTAAAGGAATGGGAGCAAAAGGGTCTTATTATCAGATCAGGCATTTATAAAACGGTTCGTGAATATAAAAAAGGTTATGTTTATACCCTGGGCAAATTTGATAAGGAAAAGGACCTGGAGAGCCTTAAGCGAAAAGCGCCTCGTCAGGCCCAGGCCATGGAGTTATTGCTGGCTGCTAAACAGATGGACAGAGAAGTTTTAGATAAAGCAGTATCGGCTGTTGTCATGAAAGCGTTGCTGAAAAAAGGCCTGGCGACAGTAGAACGAAAGAACAACTGCTTAATAAATAATCATATCCAATTAACTGGAGAGCAGGAGCTTGCAGTCAAACAGGTGGAAAAAGCTCTGCTGATGGACAAAAAAAGCGAGCTGCTTCTCTTTGGAGTAACCGGCAGCGGAAAAACCGAGGTATATCTGCAAGCTGCAGCAATTGCAATTGCCAATGGGCAGGGGGTAATCGTTTTAGTCCCAGAAATAGCTTTAACCCGGCAATTTGTTGATATCTTCGCGGCCCGCATTGGACCGATGGCAGTTCTTCATAGCGGAATGTCCCCCGGTGAACGTTACGGAGAGTGGGTAAAGATAAAAAATGGAGAAGCCAGACTGGTATTAGGCGCCAGATCAGCTGTGTTTGCACCGGTTTCTAACCTGGGTCTGATCATAATTGATGAAGAACAGGAAGGTAGTTTTAAACAGGAAGAACTGCCCCGTTATCATGCCCGGGAGGTTGCCCGACAAAGGGCAGAATTAGAATCAGCCGTGATTTTATTGGGCAGTGCCACCCCATCCCTGGAAACTTTTCATTATGCGCAGGAGGGATCTGCAAAGCTTTTGGTACTTAAAAACAGGGTGGGCGGGGGTCAGATACCGAAGGTAAGAGCTGAAGATTTGCGCAAAGCTTTTAAAAGCGAATCCCGTTCGGGGATAACTCCTTTTTTACGAAACAAAATGGAGCAGAATTTAAGCCGGGGCGAACAGATCATTTTATTTATTAACCGCCGGGGATATTCGCCTATGACTATATGCTGGGAATGTGGTAATATTGCTTCATGCCCTTCTTGTTCGGTTGCGATGACATATCATCATGATATTGGGCGGAATATATGTCATTATTGTAATCGCCAGCTAGAACAAACGATGTTATGTAATAAATGTGGCAGCAAACATTTACAACTAATTGGGGCAGGTACGCAAAAGATTGAACAAGAAGTCAGAAGTCTTTTTCCCCAGGCTATCGTAGAGAGAATGGATATTGACAGCAGTAAAAGAAAAGGTGCTCAAAAATCTATTCTTGACCGGATGAAGAAAAGAGACATTGATATATTGATTGGCACCCAAATGGTTGCTAAAGGCCTGGATTTTCCTAATGTTTCTTTAGTGGGGATTGTTGATGCTGACAGTTTGTTAAATCTGCCTGATTTTCGAGCTGCGGAGAGATGTTTTCAATTATTGGTTCAGGCTGCCGGCAGGGCTGGCAGGAGCAATTCCGTGGGTGAAGTAGTGATACAAACCTATAATCCTGATAACCCCATAATTATATTAGCTGCTGCCCAAGACTACATGAGCTTCTATGAACAGGAAATTAGGCTGCGCAGATTATTGGCATACCCGCCCTATACCAATTTGTTAAGAATCGTTTTTAGCTCAGAAGATGAAGTCAAGGTTCAACAAACAGCGGAAGATATTGCCTGTCGCATAGAAGAGATTATTGATGCCAGCGAAGAAGAAATAACAGTGCTGGGGCCAGCCTCCTGTCCCATATATAAAATTCGCAATCGCTTTCGATATCAAATTATAATAAAATGTGTAAATTTGTTGCTCCTGAAGAGTATCGCCAAGTATATTATCACCACACAAGTATCTAAAAATGTTAAAATGGATATAGATTTTAATCCTATCTCGACTATCTAAGGAGGATATCAATGGCTGTATATAAAATACTTGTTGATCCTGATCCAGTCTTGCGGCAAAAAGCTGTGCCGGTAAAAAACATCAATGCGGGGATTTTGCGGGTATTAGAAAATATGCGGGATACAATGTATGCTGCTGATGGAGTAGGTTTGGCAGGACCCCAGATTGGGATTAGCAAACGAATCATTGTGGTTGATCCGGGAGACAATTTAATTGAGATTATTAACCCTGAGATTATACAATCTGAGGGTGAACAAACTGGCAGTGAAGGTTGTTTAAGCTTGCCCGGCAAGGTCGGGTGGCTCAAAAGGGCCCAAAAGATAGTAGTAAAAGGGTTAAACCCCCAGGGCGAAAACATTGAGTTAGAAGCCTCGGATTCACTGGCCAAAATACTGCAGCATGAAATTGACCATTTAAATGGGATTCTATTTGCGGATAAGGCTATAAAAATGCGCACAGAATCAATATAAGAAAAGGAGGACACAGATTTTGAAAATTGCCTTTATGGGAACTTCGGATTTTGCATTACCTTCATTAGCAAAGATTATTGATTCCCATTACAAGATTGTCGGCGTAGTAACTCAGCCAGATCGACCCAAAGGCCGTGGACAAAAAGTAATGTCATCTCCTGTAAAAGAGTTAGCATTAGAAAATAACCTGAGAATATTTCAGCCAGCTCGGATCAAAGACGAGGATTCCATTGATATGTTGCGCAGTTGGGATGCAGATGTTATAGTAGTTGTCTCCTACGGTCAGATTATACCGCTTGAGATTCTTGATTCGCCCCGGTTGGGCTGCATTAATGTGCATGCTTCCTTACTTCCTCATTACAGAGGCGCAGCCCCTATCCAGCGAGCTATTATGGCAGGAGACACCGTGAGTGGAGTTACTACCATGCTTATGAATGAGGGCCTGGATACGGGTGATATTATCCTGCAAATGCCCGTAGATATAGAGGATGATATGGATTATGGTGAACTGAAAGATATTTTGGCTCAAGTAGGCGCTGAATTACTTATTGACACCATTGCCATATTGGCAAGCGGCTCCTGTCCCCGCAGAAAACAGGATGATCACCGCAGCAGTTATGCTGCCATGCTGACTAGACAGGATGAAGAAATAAACTGGCATGACAGCGCTAATAAAATATGCAACCAAATTAGAGCATTGAGCCCCCACCCGGGAGCATTTACTTCCATTAGGGGACACAAACTAAAGATATATAAATGCCGTATCATTAACAAAGATGGCAAAGGATTGCCTGGTTACGTCAATTCCATCACCAAAGATGGCTTTTCTGTACAAACAGGACAAGGTGTTCTTGAAATAACTGTAGTTCAAAAAGAAGGCAAAAAACGTATTGCCTGCAGCGATTTCCTGAAAGGCTTTGCAATGGCTCCAGGTGATGTTATGTCTTGATTGTTACGGTCACTTCTTGGAGGATAACGATGTGGAGACTCGAAAACGCCTTTATATAGGACTTTTAGTGAGCAGCATGCTTATAGTAATGTTGCTGGTAATTACTACCTGGTATCTCATGCAAAATAGGGATATTATTCTTAGCAAAATTCTTCTATTCAGTATTATTTTTATATTGGGAGCCATATTTGTAATACTAGGTATAGGGATATTGTCTATTATCATAATGATTATAAAGTCTAAAAGTTTTTCTTCATTGGATAGCATTATTCGCATTGCTAATGATGTACTATTTCCTATTACGATCCTAACTGGTCGGATTGCAGGTATTAGCAAAGATAAAATTCAGCGTTCTTATATTGCCGTAAATAACAACCTGGTAAAGTCAAAGAAGCTATTATTAAAAGGCAGCCAGGTTATGATCCTTTTACCTCACTGTTTGCAGGATTCAGATTGTCCCCACAAAATAACTATGGATATAAATAACTGTAAAAAATGCGGAAAATGCTGTATCAGTGATATCATTGACCTGGGTCAAAAATATGATGCAATTATCAAAGTGGCTACCGGCGGTACTATGGCTCGGAGATTTATTAGGGATTGTCGGGCTAAAGGGGTGATAGCCGTAGCCTGTGAAAGAGACCTTTCGTCGGGAATTCAAGAATCAGGGCTTTTGCCGGTAATGGGAGTATTAAACTGTAGACCTAATGGGCCTTGCATTAATACCAATGTGGAAATTGATAAAATAGAACAAGCATTACTAACGATATGTAAAGGAGGCTAAAAATGGGCTATCTAATCTTTATTTTACCCGCACTGCTGTTGTCATTTTATGCTCAATTCAAGGTAAAATCTACATTTAACCAATATTCCCAGGTAAGATCTTCGCGGGGTTATACCGGGGCAGATATTGCCAGGGCTATTTTACAGAGAAATGGTATGAGCAATTCAGTCGGCATACAACCAATTGCCGGCAGTCTCTCTGACAATTATGACCCCCGCACCCATACGGTTAATCTATCCGAGACGGTTTATGGCAGTAACTCCATCGCTGCAATAGGTGTAGCTGCTCATGAGGTAGGTCATGCCATTCAGCACAACCAAAAATATGGACCTCTGGAACTGCGCCATTCGCTGGTACCGGTTACAAACTTGGCCTCATCAGCTTCTTTCCCAATAATACTCATTGGGATGCTGATGAATAGTCTTGACTTGCTGCTATTAGGCATTATTCTATTTACCGCAGTAGTAATATTTCAATTGGTCACCCTGCCGGTGGAATTAAACGCATCACGGCGGGCAGTGCTTCAGTTAGCTGATACAGGCATGATAAGCAATGACGAGATTCCTATGGTCAAAAAAGTCCTGGGTGCTGCTGCCCTCACCTATCTGGCCGCGACTCTTTCAGCAGTATCTAGTCTGCTTTATTATGTAATGATATTTATGGGTGGCGGCGATGACAATTAGATCCGCCAAGGGATCTTTTCGAGATTTCAGTGACCCGCGCGAGCTTGCGCTGGAGATTGTTTTTAATGTTCTTGAGAAGGGTGCTTATTCCAATATTGCTCTTGATCAGTATTTGAAAAAAAGCACCTTAATTGCTGAAAACAGGCACATGGTTACAGAAATCGTGAATGGAACCATAAGAATGAAAAAGCACCTGGACTGGGTGCTTGATCTTTTTTTACGCCAGCCCCTGGACAAACAAAACCCCTGGCTCAGAAATTCTCTGCGAATTGGTCTTTATCAAATGTTTTTTATGGAAAAAATACCGGACTATGCTGCAGTTGATGGTGCTGTAAATTTATGCCGCCAAAAAACTGGTGCTAAACTGGCCGGAGTAGCAAACGGGGTTCTGCGCAATATAAGCAGAAGCCGTGCTACCATAAAATATCCGCAGCCGCCGGATGGAGTTAACTACCTGGCCGCTTATTACTCTCAGCCGGAATGGCTGGTGGAAAGATTGATAAAGGATTATGGCATCCAGGATGCCCGAATAACATTGCAGTATTTTAATGAGAGGCCGTCTTTAGTATTGCGGAATAACGATTTATTAGGCAACAGAGATGATTTGATATCTTCATTAAAACAGGAGGAGATATATTGCCAGATAAGCCCCAACACCCCCTGGGGACTGCAGGTTGAAGCAATGGGAAAAAGCGTGGAGGATATTTTAGCTTTTAAGGCGGGCCGCTTCTATATACAAAATGAAGGTTCAATGCTGGCAGTTGCCATACTTAAGCCTGAGGCAGGTGAAACTATAGCTGACCTTTGTTGCGGAGTTGGAGGAAAAGCCACTTTTATGGCTGAACAAATGAATAATAGAGGAATTATTGACGCCTATGATATATATAGTCATAAACTGGCTTTATTGGCCAACAATTGTGCACGCTTGGGTATAACAATAATTAAAGGTCATAAGCAGGATATTGTGGAATTTGAGGGAGAGATGAAACCCGCTCAGGGAGTTTTATTGGATGCGCCATGTTCCGGCCTCGGAGTATTAAATCGAAGAGCTGATTCGCGCTGGAGGATAAACCCGGAGATCCTGTCGGAACTGCCAGTGCTGCAGGGGAAACTGCTGCAAAAAGCAGCGGAGATGGTAATGGCGGGTGGCAGGCTGGTTTATTCAACCTGTACTATAAATAACGCAGAAAATGAGATGATAGCTGAACAATTCGTCGCAAATAATCCTGATTTTGTTTTCGAAGGTTTTAAATCTGACTTATCCTTTTTCCCTCTGGATAGTCAGGATAAATCATATGCTGACCGGGGAATGTTGACAATAATGCCAGGCAAATATAATACTGATGGAATGTTTTATGCAAAATTGAGGAGGAAATCAAGCTCTTAAGATGAATAAGGAAAACAAAACCGAATTGCTGGGAATGAATATAGCTGAACTTGAGAAATACCTATTATCATTGGGACAACCCAGGTTCAGAAGCAAACAGATATATGGATGGATATATCGCAAAGACATCAGTTCATTTTATGAAATGAGTGATATCCCCAGGGACTTAAGAGAAAACCTGGACGAAAATGCCGAAATATCTATTCCGCGAGTACTTAAACAACGTGTGGCCAATGATAATACGCGTAAATTCTTGCTGGAAATGAAGGATAAAAAGAAAGTTGAAACGGTGCTTATACCTCAGAACAGAGAGGGGAATGACCGCTATACCATCTGCATATCTACTCAGGTTGGCTGTCCGATAGGATGTGTTTTTTGCGCAACCGGAGCTTCAGGTTTTCAAAGAAATCTCAAGTCCTATGAGATGGTGGGCCAAATTTTGGGCTCGCGGCGTGAATTAGCAAAAAGGCTTAAGCTGCAGGATAATCAGCTTATAACCAACGTTGTTTATATGGGAATGGGTGAACCCATGCTTAATATCGAAGAAGTATTGAAATCCATTAATATGATCAACGATCATCGGGGGATTAATATAGGGCAGAGGCACATAACCCTATCGACTGCTGGCGAAGTTAAAGGTATACAAAGGCTGGCTCGGGAAAAGTTGCAGGTAACTCTGGCCATATCCCTGCACGCCTGCAATAACCAACTCAGGAATCAACTAATCCCGCTTAATCGAAAGTATCCGCTGGAAATACTTATGCAAGCAGTTGCTTATTACATTGAATATACAGGTCGCAGGGTTACCTTTGAATATATTATGCTAGATGGGGTAAATATGGGTTTAAATGATGCTCAAGCCATGATTAAGCTTATAAAACCTTTGCTGGCGAATGTGAACCTAATTCCTTATAATGAAGTAAACGGTCTGGATTTTAAAAGGCCCACACCATCTCAAATAATGCGGTTTAATAAATGGTTGGTGGAGGGCGGTTTAAATGTAACCCTGAGAGAGGAACGGGGTGCTGATATTGAAGCTGCTTGCGGCCAATTAGCTGCTAAAAGAGAACGCTGAAAGGTATGATTATGAGAGTATTCGGAATTTCAGACATAGGCTTGCACCGCAAACGCAATGAGGATCATTTCCTTATCGACCAGGAAAAAAACTTTTTCGTGGTCTGTGATGGAATGGGCGGACATAAAGGCGGAGATGTAGCTTCACAATTGGCGATAGATACAGTCCAAAAGAATTTCAACTATAACCATGCTGAGGAAATAATACCTAATCTAGTTAACGCTGTTAATTCAGCTAACCGGATTATATGGGAAAAGGGAAAAATTGACAATACTCTTTGTGATATGGGTACAACTATAACTGCATCGGTAGTATATGGCGGCCAATTAGTAATAGCTCATGTAGGAGACAGTAGTTTATTTATTAATAAAAACGGCCAACTTAAAAGAATTACCCTGAATCATACCCTGGCCGAGCAGATGCTGCTGGATGGGTTACTAAAAAATGAAGATATGCGTTCTAATATCTATAATCATATTCTAACCAGGGCAGTAGGGGTAGAGAATCAGGTCGAGGTTGATATTTATGAAGAGGAAATACAAGCCGGAGATTGGGTGTTAATGTGCACCGATGGCTTGACTGACCTCTTGGAAGATAATGATATTAGTATAATTATGAATAGGGCTGAAGACCCTGAAAAAGCTGCCCGGGAATTATTGGAGTTAGCTCTCCAAAAGGGCGGTTATGATAACATTACTATTGTGCTATTAGGCATATAGGAGGCACGGATATTGAACGGCACGATATTAGGTGGTCGCTATGAATTAATTGAAATAATTGGCGAAGGCGGAATGTCAACCGTCTATAAGGCTCGCGACGCTGTTCTGGATAGAATCGTAGCGGTCAAAATACTAAAAGATGAATTCTCTAAAGATAAAAGTTTTGTTGAGAAGTTTAAAACGGAAGCTCTGTCCGCAGCTCGCATTTCCCATCCTAATATAGTAAATATATATGATGTAGGACAGGAAAACGATATTTATTATATCGTTATGGAACTGGTTGATGGCAGAACCCTTAAAGATATGATTCGCAGTCAGGCTCCTTTTTCAATTGAAAAGGCAATTGATATTGCTATTATGGTTTGCGACGGGGTTCATCATGCCCATGAAAAGGGCATAATTCATCGCGATATTAAACCCCATAATATATTAATTACAGAACATGGTATGGTGAAGGTAGCCGATTTTGGAATTGCCAGAGCAGTAAGTAATGGAACCATTACATATGGAAACAACATAGTCGGTTCGGTTCACTATTTTTCTCCCGAGCAGGCTCGCGGAGATGCTATCAATAGAACCACCGATATTTACTCCATAGGCTGCGTTATTTATGAAATGGTTACCGGCAAGGTTCCTTTCGATGCAGACAGCCCGATTACAATAGCGCTGCGGCATATCCATGATGACCCGGTTTCACCCCGCACTATTAATAATGAAGTACCGCCTGCTTTAGAAGCAATAATAGATAAATCCATGGCCAAAGACCCAGCCCAAAGATTTCCTACGGCATTAGAACTGCGTAATGAACTGCTGAATATGAATTGGGAATCGGAAGAATATGCCGGGAAACGAAGCGGTAAAAAATATCTGCCCCTAACCAGCGGGTTAGATGAAAGGGATGAAGCGAATTTGAAAAAGAGGAAGCTGCGTCCACAAGGTATTGCTTTGCTTACCATAGCAATTTTGGGGCTTCTGTTCGGAGTTGTTTATACCCTGGGTGATAACTTTTTTGGCAAGGAAATTGAAGTGCCTGATATTGTAGGGATGGAAATTAACAAAGCCCAGGAAGAACTTAGTAAATTGGGCTTGGTTATGAATGTAGAAGCCAGACAAAATGATGAGGAAATACCCAAAGATGCGGTTATTTCCCAAGACCCGGTGAAAGGTCGTAAGGTAAAAGCAGGCCGTGAGGTTAATGTAACTATTAGTGAAGGTTCAGAGCGAGTAAAAGTACCTGATATAGTAGGAATTGATATTAAAGTGGCCGAAGAAAGGCTGCAAAACAATGGATTCAAGCTTGGAGCTGCCGAAGAACGATATGATGAAATAAAAAACGTGGGAATAATCCTCGCTCAAAAACCTGAGGCGGATACCCTGGCCAAGCCGGGAACTCGTGTTGATTACGCAATAAGTAAAGGAAAGTCCCCTAATCGAGTTGCTATGCCTGAACTCAAAGGATTAACTAAGAATGCAGCCAATACAAAACTGCAAAATAGCAAGCTTATTTTGGGCGAGGTTAAGCCACAGGAAAGTACTCAGTATTTTGCAGATCAAGTAGCCCAGCAGGATATTGCCGCCGGTGTTCTTGTGGACGAAGGCACTAAAGTAAATATTATTATCAGTACAGGTCCCGGACCGTCATCAAAGACCAGAACTTTGGAATTTAGCCTTCCTTCCGAGCAGCCATACTATAAAGTGGTTATACGGGTAAAAGACGCCCGAGGAAGCAGGGAAGTATACAGCATTTTACACAAAGCCGGTGATACAGTCAGTGTGGGCATTAATTATTATGAAAATGGCACGGCTGAAGTATTACTC
This sequence comes from Syntrophomonas sp., assembly GCA_028709585.1. Classification (GTDB taxonomy): domain Bacteria; phylum Bacillota; class Syntrophomonadia; order Syntrophomonadales; family Syntrophomonadaceae; genus PHAA01. The sequence continues at coordinate 28,666 of JAQVWS010000007.1, forward strand.
AATGGTAAACTCAACAAAACCTATAACCTCTAGTACCCGATGGGAGGAAGAGAATGACCCTGACACAAGAGCAAGGCCTGGTTTTAAAAAACTACGGCGGTTTCTATTATGTACAGGACCCCCAAAACAATATATATGAATGTAAATTAAGGGGTAAGGTAAAAGAGAAGATCCTGACCGGGGATCGGGTGATATTTAGTCCTCTCGATAATGGCAGGGGCATTTTAGAAAAGATGCTGCCGCGGGACAATCAGCTTAATAGACCCTGGATAGCTAATGTAACCAAGGTATTAATTGTGATGGCCTTTAATAAACCCAAACCAGATTTGGTATTATTGGATCGATTGCTTTTTCTGGCTGAATTTAACCGAATTACCCCCCAAATAATTCTTAATAAATGTGATCTTGATCCAGATAAACAGATAGCAACTATTTTGCAATATTATCCCGTTGAATATAAGGTTATTCAAACATCTGCCAAGCGAAATATTGGGATGGACAGTTTAGCTGAAGTTATTGCCGGTGAAATTGCAGTTTTGGCAGGACCATCAGGGACAGGTAAATCAAGTCTGCTCAATTACCTGGACAAAGAAGCCAAGGCAAGAACCCAGGAGGTAAGCAATAAAATAGGCCGGGGCAAACATACAACCAGACATTCCGAGCTATTTCCTTCATTTGGCGGAGGGTTGATTGCAGATACTCCAGGATTCAACGTTATGGATATGCCTTCTCTAAAAAGAGAAGAACTGCGCCATTATTTTCCTGACTTTGAAGCCTATAATCATATCTGCAAGTATGATAATTGCTTGCACTATAAAGAAAAAGAGTGCGGCATTAAAAATGCGGTTGAAGACCAGGGTATTTTATCATCGCGTTACCACAATTATATAGATATGTTAGAAGAAATAATAACAAAGGAGCGGTCTTATTAGTGATTTTGCTTGCACCTTCAATTCTATCAGCAAATTTTGCCAGATTAGCGGAAGATATTCAAAAAGTTGAACAAGCTGGTGCTGATTGGCTGCACATTGATGTTATGGACGGGCATTATGTGCCCAATATTACCATTGGTCCGCAGATAGTGGCTGATATAAAGCCGGAAACCAAGCTATTGCTGGATGTTCATTTGATGATTCAGCGACCGGAAAATATGATTCCGGCCTTTATAAAAGCCGGGGCTGATATTATTACGGTTCATGCTGAGGCCTGTACCCATTTGCATCGAACGATCTGCATGATAAAAGAGGCCGGTATAAAGGCTGGGGTAGCGCTTAATCCAGCCACACCAGAGTCTGTTTTGGAATATATAATAGCGGAAGTGGATTTGGTTCTGCCTATGAGTGTGAATCCAGGTTTTAGTGGGCAGAGTTTTATTCCGGCCGTGACTGCAAAGATTGCCAGAATAAAAAACATGCTGGAACTCTCTGACTCAGCTGCTTTTTTACAGGTGGATGGCGGAATAAATGCTGATACCGGCCAAGAAGTAGTAAATGCAGGCGCTAACGTACTGGTAGCCGGCTCATACATATTTAAATACGCGGATATTGGTCAAGCTGTTAAAAATCTTAAAAATATTAATGCTTCAACACCTACCTGGGGCGGTAAGGGTTAAAAATATATAGAGCCTTACTAAAGAAAAAGCAAGGCTCTGCAGGGCAGTATTATTCTACATCATTTTTGCGCATTCGTTGGCACATTGGTGACACATATCAGCACATTGCTTACAGTGCTGATCTTTAAACATACTGCATTCTGTTGCACAGGCATCGCAAATAGTCCTGCACACATTGCAGATATACTTTGCCTCGGAATGGTCCATGGTCATTGTTTGAACAGCCAAACTGCAAACATCTGCACATAATCTAAGCATTTTTATACATTTTGCCCGTGCTTGGGCGTCAGGTTCCATTAAACAGGAATTAAAACATTGGTTGCATGCCTGTAAGCATTTAGTGCAGGCATCGATACATGCTTGATGCTTACTTATTGATGTGTGAATATTTGTCATTTTTATCCCCTTTCAAAAATAAATCAATATTATTTTTATCTATAAATAAATTATTATTCATCAATCCCAGTAAGGCAGAGTAGCTGACTTCTTTGTTTTTGCCAAGGTTGGTGTTAATATTAATCAAAAAACAAGGATGATTTAAATGATAATGGAATCATGCAATAGTATTCAAAAATACCTCATATTAACCTATGGCTGTCAGATGAATGTTCGTGATTCTGAAATAATCTCGGGTTTGCTTGGCGGCATGGGATATAAGGAAGAAACGGCCATTGAACAAGCAGACTTGGTTATTTTTAATACCTGCAGTGTCAGGCATTCGGCTGAAAATAAGGTTTTTGGCAAACTGGGAGAGGTAAATAAGCTCAAAAGAACAAATCCTAATTTAATCATTGCTTTCGGCGGATGTATGTCCCAACTGCCCGGTGTTACCAGCCGTCTGAAGAAACTGGGTGCGGATATTATCTTTGGCACCTACAATATTCATGAATTACCCTATCTCATCGAACAATTTCAAGCTTCCCGCAAAAAAGTGGTACAGGTATGGTCAGAGCATGGTGAAGTAATCGAAGACCTGCCTTCAAAACGCCAGGAGGGAATAAGTGGTTTCGTAAATATTATGTACGGATGCAATAATTTCTGCAGTTACTGTATTGTTCCCTATACTCGCGGCCGGGAAAGGAGTCGTCATCCCCAGGATATA
>JAQVWS010000107.1 GCA_028709585.1 Syntrophomonas sp.
CTCCGGGTTATACCCTTTTACTATTCCGCAGAAATCACATCTGGATGGTACTGCCTGCCGGTTAATATCCTGAATTTCAAGCGCCTCCCCTTCTATAAACCCATTTGTGAAGGGTCGGGTTGCAACCGACCATAATTCTTCCATTCCTGCCATCATGACCGATTCCAAACCGCTGCGGCCTTTATCTGCATAAACATCGATAGCCTGACGATATACCCGAGCTACTGAAGCCGCATAAAGAGGACTCTTCATCCTTCCCTCTACCTTGAAAGCATTAACCCCTATGTCGGTTAACCGCGGCAGGTACTGAAGCAAGCAAAGATCTCTGGAATTAAAGATGTAACTGCCGCGCTGGTCTTCTTCAACCGCATAGTATTCACCCGGTCGTTTCTCCTCCACCACCGAGTATCGGTAGCGGCAGGGATGGGCACAGGCGCCTTGATTGGCATTTCTGCCGGTCATATAGTGAGATAGAAGACACCTGCCAGAATAGGAAACGCACATCGCTCCGTGTACGAATACTTCCAGTTCTATTTCTACCCGCCTTTTTATTTCAGCTATTTCGTCCAGGGTGAGTTCTCTGGCCAACACTACTCTAACCGCCCCTAAGTCCTGATAATAAGCAGCCGACTCGTAATTGCTGACATTCGCCTGGGTACTGATAGTAACTGGAATACCGGGAGCATATTTGGTGGCCAGGCGCAATACTCCCAAGTCTGATATGATGAGGCCATCTACGCCCAATTGCCCAAGCTCCTCCAGATAGGGCGGCAGATCATTAATATCCCGGTTATGAGCCAGAATATTTACGGTTATATATACTCTTTTGCCCAGCTTATGAGCATACTCCAGTCCGGCAGCTATTTCCGGCATAGTCAGGTTGCCTGCATAAGCACGCAGGTTAAAGGATTTGCCACCCATATAAACCGCGTCAGCACCAAATAACAGCGACGTTTTAAGCTTTTCCAGATCTCCTGCGGGTAGGACCAGTTCCGGTTTATTCATATTTTACTCTCCTAGAGTTCATATTTATTCTTAGCCTGCAGATGCTCAGCATAGGTTGAGGAAAAGTGGTGACTATTATCACCCTTGGATACATAGTAATAATAGGAGTGCTGCTCGGGGTTAATAGCAGCTTCAATAGCGGCTCCGCCTGGGGCTGCAATCGGCCCGGGGGGCAGACCTGTATTCTTATATGTATTATATGGCGAGTCTATTTCCAGATCTTTATAGGTAACTGTCTCCTTATGCTCTCCTAAGGAGTATAAAACCGTAGCATCAATCTGCAGCGGCATTCCTTTCAGCAAACGATTATATATAACGCCGGATATCTTTTTTCTTTCTTCCGGTATCCTGGCTTCTCTTTCAATCAATGAGGCAATGATTAAAACTTCTCGGGCATCAAGCTGTTTTGCGTTTATCTGGTCAGCATAGTATCTATTCCATACAACTGCAAAATTGTTGAGCATCATGGTGACTATGTCTTTAGCACTTATTTCCTCGCCAAAAGCATATGTATCCGGAAAAAGATAGCCTTCAAATCGTTTTTCATCTCCGGATTGGCTGCTCACAAGAAAATCATAATCATAGTTATCCTGCAAAGCTTCATGCCATTGTTGTTGGGTGCAAATCTGTTTATTTACCAGTAATTCTCCTATTTGATGCACTGTGTACCCTTCAGGGATGGTAAAAGACAAAGTTTTTATCTTTCCCTGAGATATCTGCCCGGCCAGTTCAGGTAATGACTGACTCTTGCTGAAATTATAGAGGCCAGCCCTCAACTGCGTATCCAAGCCCTTCTGACGGCAATAGCTGAGAAATATCTTCTCACTTCGTATAAGCCCATTTTTATACAACAATGCAGCTACCTCATGCGCTGAGCTATTCTCAATTATACGCACCTCTATAAGACTGGGGTCATTGGGGTCAACCGCAAGGTATTGCTGGTTAATGAACCGCCAACTCCCATAAGCCATGGCAAATATAACAACCAACAGAATTAATATGGTTTTTATATTTATTATGGATTTAGTTTTTCTCATTTCGGGTTCAATCATCTCTTCTCACCCTTTAAATTAAACTTGGCAGCTTTAAAAGCAGAAGTATGGGAAACGCCGATTATAACACATGTTTTTATTATTATGCTAGCACAGCTTTTTTATTATATGAGTAATAATCGTCTAAATAAAGCGCATAAATAAGATATCAGGGTAAATTATTTGAACCGTCCAGCTGATCAGGTTCTTCCTCATCTTTTGGCTCTGATTCGTTTTTAGCTTCTGGGTCGGAATCATTTTTCGGCTCATCTTCCAATTCGTTTTTGGGCTCTTTATCTGATTGAATCTCCGGTTCTTTTTCAGGTTCAGCCGGCGCATCAGGATCCAGGGGTCCTATAGGCTCTTCACCAGCCTGGTGTTCACCCTCAGCCGGCACATCAACATCCGAATCCGGGGGTTCAATAGGAGTTGATGGTTCAAGGGGCGGCCCCGCAAATATTATTTCATTCAAAGGTCTATAGGTATCACGAGCTAATTGCTGCGTTTTAATCGTTTTTCCGTCATTATCGTAAAAGGTTCTAAAAGATCTGACCACATAACCCGGTTGCCCTTTATGATCAACCTTCTCCTCGCCCGGCTGCAATCTTTCATCCAGTTCCTTAACTTTGACATAGTCTATGGTTCCATCAATAATATTGGTAATAGCAATTTTTTGTTTATATTTTAGATTGCCATATATGTTTATGGTCAACCTTCCACCATTCGTAACTGCACGAATATATAGGGGGGAATCGGTATTATTCTTAAATCTAAAATCCTGAATTCCATAAGCAACTGTCGCATCACGCCCCAAAGGTACATAGGCTACTGCCAGATTGTGATTGTGGCGTTCTACAATCTCCAGTCCTGCCAGTAAACATGCATTATATAAGGTTGAACTTACCTGACATATCCCTCCGCCCATTCCCGGTTCGAATTTATTGCCGACAATAACCAAGGCATCCATATATCCGCTCTCCATTGTACGGATTCCAACCGTTTGGTTAAAAGAAAAGGCCGTTTGGGGATTAATAATGCTTTTGTTGATGCTGCTGGTTGCCATATATAGATTATGAGACCGATTTACTTCTGCGGTATTAAAATAGGTGGAATAATTGGACAACTCGCCCATGTCTCTTAGCATTTCTTCTTTAACAGCAGGTTCCTGCTGCATCATAATAATAGGTACGTTTATTTTTGCTGAAAATTTGAGCTCAGTAGGCAGCACCTTAAATGTGGATTCACCATCTACTCTAAAACCAGCTTGGGCCGGTATTATTATTAAACCACGGCGGCTGTCAACCTCCAGGCTGGCATTACTATAAGGGGTACCCCATTTATTATCCCATTGTTGAACTAATAGTTCTTGGGGGGCAGTATTATAGGGTATACTAACTGGATAATTAATCTTTCTTTTCCCGTCCAGGTTAGTAATTTTGGCAAGCCAGCTTCTGGCTTTTTCATCTCGCCAGGCAGAATCTACAATTTCTGTTGCATTAATAGGAAAACATAGCTCACCCAGTTTATTTTCTTGCTGGTAATCGTCCTTAAAGAAAATCACCGGAGTAGCATATATTTCTTTAACACCCATTTCAACAGCCTTGGCAGCTGCATTCCGGTCATATCCCTGAACTGATATTCCGCCAATTTCTACCCCCGGCATAAATAAATCGTTACTAAGAAAATTTTCATAAAAATATAGGGCAACCGCCCCAGCAATACCCAGGAACAACACTAAAACGAATGTCAGTCCTGATTTAAGTTTATCCCTCTCCAATCTTAAACCCCCAAACCCTTTATCCTCCCTTATTATATTATAGATTTCGCTGTATATATACCTTTTCTCATATAAAATAATAAAGAAGCCCTAAGGCTTCCTCATTAATCAATGCTAAATTTCTTCTTCATCCACCTGTTCCTGCCAGGCGTCCGCCACCTTTTCCCATTCCTCATCGTCTTCAATATCACTTAAAAATTCGTTACCTTCTTCATCATATACAACCTTTAGTATGACTACCTCAACTTCTGTTTCCTCTTCAGACTCCTCTTGCTCCAGAGGAACCAGAACCCGATAGTTTTGTTCCTCTACTTCCAATTCTGACAGAAGTTCAAACTCATGTTCCTCGCCTTCTTCGTCTACCAAAACCAATATCGGAAAATCCTCTTCATCAAATATTTCTTCATTATCCATGTATTTACCTCCTATTAAAGACTAACGTTATTCTAATCTTTCCCAGGCTTCTTTGTCAAATTACTTATTGGCCAGCCTGTCAAGGTAACCCTGAAGTATATTTACTGCCGCCAGCTTATCGATAACCTCTTTGCGTTTCCGACGTGAAACATTTCCCTGCAATAAGATTCTTTGCGCCTCTACGGTACTTAACCTCTCATCCCAGTAATCCAGAGGTAATGATAAATGGTTAGCCAACATACTACCAAATTCCTTAATCTCCTCGCCCTTGGGACCGACCGTTCCGTTCATATTACGTGGAAAGCCCACCACAACCCTTTCAATTTCATATTCTTTACACAAACCGGCCAAATAATCCAGATCATTTGTAAGCCGACCACGGGTTAAAACTGAATGACCTTGGGCGGTCCAGCCCATCGGATCGCTAATAGCTATTCCAATTCTTTTCACACCCACATCCAAGCCAATTATTCTCATAATACCCATTCCTATACCATTTTAATACATTAAATCGCTTTATTGATCTATCCCGGCTATAAGCCCGTAAAAAATACCCATGGTTAAGCATGGGTATGATAAGTATTATCCAAGGTATTTCTTTAAAAGCACTTCCATAATTTCATCACGATCAACCTTGCAAATCAGATTACGGGCTTGCTTATGGCTGGTTATATAGGCAGGTTCTCCGGAAATCATGTAACCTACCAACTGGTTTAAAGGATTATAACCCTTTTCTGCCAAAGCTTCATAAACTGTCTTTAAAATGTAGTATATTTGCTCCTCATCTTCAATCTCGATTTTGAAACTGACCGTATTTTCTCCCGGTCCTTGAGGCATACAACCACCTCCTCTGTAAGTGAATAATTCTATACCGTTATGTTATTATCCTGCATCTAAGCTAATGTTTTTTCAATCATTTCTCTGGCCGCCACTAGGGCGTCTTTTAATTTACTGATATCCTTTCCTCCCGCTTGCGCCATATCAGGGCGTCCTCCCCCTCCTCCGCCGGCAACTTGAGCAGCCACACTAATTATCTTGCCCGCATGAATGCCTTTGGCTGCCAAATCCTTGCTGGCAAAACAGACCAGTGCCACCTTATCGTCTATGACTGCTCCCAACACTACCACCGAACTGCCCAGCTTATCTCTCATAATCTCAGCGTTCTGTCTAATGCTATTGGCATCTTCACTGGGGAATTCGGCCACCAGTATCCTGACCCCATTATAATCATAAGCCTGATTTATAATGTCTTTACTGGAAGACTTGGATATGCGTGTCTTTAACTGCACAATTTCTTTTTCCCGATCTTTTAAGGCTCGATTCAGAGCTTCAATCCGTTTGGTTAATTCCATAGGCGAAATGCGCAGAAGGGCAGCTGATTCTTTCAGTTCCCTTTCCATATCAGTTAAATAAGCCAGTGCATTTCTTCCGGTTAAAGCCTCAATGCGCCTTAGCCCTGACCCCACGCTGCCTTCACTGGTGATTTTAAATAATCCAATTTGTCCGGTATTCTTAATATGAGCACCGCCGCACAATTCCATACTGAAATCGCCCACCTGCACCACTCTGACCTCTTCGCCGTATTTCTCTCCGAAAAGCGCCATAGCTCCCATTTCTCTGGCTTGTTCAATTCCGCTGACGGTAGTATTAACCGGATAAGTGTCAAGTATGGCTCTATTTACAATATTCTCTATTTCCTTTAGTTGGGTTTCATTTAAGGAATTTAGCTGTGCAAAGTCAAATCGGAGCTTGTCTGGTTCCACCAAAGAACCCTTCTGCTGGGCATGCTCACCCAATACGACACGTAAGGCCTTATGTAATAAATGGGTGGCGGTATGGTTGCGAGAGATATCCAGTCTTCTATCCCTATCCAGCTCCAAATGTACCTTTTCATCTCGCTGCATAGTGCCTGACAGCTTGCCCATATGAACAATCCAGCGGGCAACCTTCTGCACATCCGTTACTTTCATTAACCCATTATTGCCGCGAATAATACCGGTGTCAGCCACCTGTCCGCCACTTTCCGCATAAAATGGAGTACTGCGGCAGATTAAGACAATATCTGTATCAGCAGCCGCATCAACTGCTTCATCATCTTTAATAATTGCTAATATCACCGAATCATCATCATACCTGTCATACCCGGAGAAATCTGTTGCTGGTATGTCCGCCAGGATTCCAGCCAAAAGCTTTTCACTGGCAAAATAATTCTCTTTCTTCTGCGCCTGGCGAGCTCTATTACGCTGTTGTTCCATCATTAAATTGAAGCCTTCGGTATCAACCTTAAACTGATTCTCCTCAGCTATATCTTCAGTAAGATCCAAAGGAAATCCATAGGTATCATAAAGCGAAAAAGCTTCTGCCCCGCCGATTACCTTTCTGCCTTCATCTGCAGCTGTTTTCATTATCTCTTCAACTTTTTTGACTCCTTCTTTCAAGGTAAGGAAAAAACGTTCTTCTTCCAGTTTAATAACTTCTTTTACGAATTCTCTCTTTTCAATAAGCTGTGGATAAGCATTTTTCATTAATTCACTAACTACATCAACTGTTTTATATAGAAATGGCTCTTCAATACCCAATGATTGGCCAAAACGAACCGCCCGGCGTAATATCCGGCGCAGTACATAACCTCGGCCTTCATTACCAGGCAAGATTCCATCCGCGATTAAAAAAGTACAGGCACGGCTATGATCTGCAATTACCCGGAAAGGAAAACCAGCTTCACCCCGGTCATATATTTTGCCTGTCAATACCTCTATTGATTTAATAATTGGGACAAAAAGATCTGTATCAAAATTGCTGTCTGCTCCTTGCAGGACAGAGGCAAGCCGTTCCAAACCCATGCCGGTATCAATACTGGGTCTGGGCAGCGGAGTCATAACCCCATTATCATCACGATTATACTGCATAAATACCAGATTCCATATCTCCAGCCAGCGGTCACAGTCGCATACTCCTATGCCGCATTGAGGGTGACCACATGAATACTCCTGACCCCGGTCATACATGATTTCGCTGCAGGGTCCGCAAGGCCCTGTATCTCCCATGCTCCAGAAATTATCTTTTTCTCCCAGCCTCACTATTTTATGGGCAGGAATACCGGCAATACGCTGCCAGAGTTGATAAGCATCATCATCATCCAGATATATAGTAGCCCATAAGCGTTCAGGAGGAATATTCACCACGTTGGTAAGAAAATCCCAGGCAAAACGAATCGCATCTTCCTTAAAATAATCCCCGAATGAGAAATTACCCAGCATTTCAAAAAAAGTATGATGGCGGGGGGTTCTTCCCACCGTGTCAAGATCATTATGTTTTCCACCTGCCCGCACGCACTTCTGGGAGGTAGTAGCCCGATTATAATTACGCTGGTCAATACCCAGAAACACATCCTTGAACTGGTTCATTCCCGCATTGGCAAAAAGCAAAGTGGGATCATTTATTGGAACCAGTGAAGAGCTCTCCACTATTGTATGCTGCTCCCGGGCAAAATACTGCAAAAA
>JAQVWS010000108.1 GCA_028709585.1 Syntrophomonas sp.
CTGTGGTCGCCGGCAGTCACCCACTGCGTGGGTTCTATTTCACTGGCTCTCAGGCTTCGCCTTCGATCGCCAGTACTAGTTGCCATTCGGCAACGTCGGCCGAGAAATTGGTGCCAAACTGGCAGCGTCGGAGGACAGGACATTGCCAGGAATTATTTATTTAACTACAAGTTCTCCTTATGGAGAGCTTTTTTTGGCGCTATTTGATTTGGAATTCGCAGTTCATTACAGCTGTTATTTCCTTATCCAGTGAAGAAGTATCATTGACACCATAGTCGGAGATTTCATTAGAGTATAGTGGGGTAATTTGGAATACGCCCATACGAGCTGCTTTTAAACCGCCCACATGACTGTTGGCGTATTTTGCAATTTCTTCAGCCCGTTTCATGGAATCTTCGGTGGCCTTGGACAACATTTCAATTTTTAGATCAGCTAGTTTCGTATAGAAGTATTGAGGCGGATAGGATTGAAACTCAACTCCTTGATTGATCAGGTCAGTCGCTTCACGAGAAAGAACTGTGATTTTGTCAACTTCTTTTGAGCGAATCTCTACTTGCTGACGAAGATAGTAACTCTCCACTTGATTGGAATACAGACCGTTAGGGAGCAAGGCATATTTGATATCTGTATTGATGGATGAAAAAATCATGTCCTGTTCTAGGATTCCTTTGTCTATTAAATAGGCCTTTACTTTTTCCTGATTACTTTTAATTTGTGCATAGGCACCAGGCAGTTCAATATTATGGGTGCTGAAGCTACCAGTCCACACTGCCCAGTCGGATTTAATCTGCTGCTTGGCTGAGCCGGTAACGGTGATGGTATTGCCCGCTGATTTCAGTTGAACCATTCCCTGAGAAATAATCAACGATGAAATAATCAGGCCGAGAGAAAGGATGGCAGCGGTTATCCATAACCACTTCTTTTTAGGATCATCATTCATATTATTTCCTCCAATACATTATTATGCTATTTATGTATACGCTGTATTTCTATAATAATTACACTCCCTTATATTAGATAAGCTGCCGCTATTAATGTCGCTGCAGTACACCTAGTTGCTGGTAGGATGGCTAAGCTATAAAGACTTTTTGCATCTGCTTACTTAAATATTTAAAATAAAAGGAGGGCGATCCGCCCTCCTTGGTGTAGTTTATAAAGTTCTTAAACTCTATTCCTCTGGAGTGGGACAAACGCATTCACCAGTTGCTGCATCACCACAAGTGACGTATTCTTCACCAGGAGTTGCAGTGGCTCTAAAGGCCAATGGTACTTCAACGCAGATTAATTGAGAAACCGTAAAAGTACAACTTGGTCGGGGGACCTCTCCACAAGGGACCTCGCCAATAGTGGCAGTACCACAACAGATAGTACGCGTAGGGCCAACATGTACACAGGGCTCTATAGTAATGGGAACACATACATTGACCAACTGCGAAGCTGTAGTAAGGCAGTTATCACTAGTGCTGCACACTGGGCCGCAAATGGCGAGAGCAGATGATATGGTATCTGAGCCCCCTTTAACACAGACACTCACCGCTCCCATAGGATAAGGTGTTGTCAGTTCAAAACAGAATAATCCTATACTGTTCGGCTCGCCTAGAACCTTGTTTAAACCGTAATCGAACTTTAGCCCTGAACATCCTGTTGTGGGATCGGTATCCGGAGGTATAAAAAGCTCCACATTATCATCTATAGGCTGAGGTACGCCACCTATAGTGACCGAAATATTGGTTATTTGCTCTGGAGTTATCTCTGGACATAGTGATAACACCCAATGACTCAAACTAACAAAGGTCGAAATATCTTCTCCTACGCCCTTAACCCGATAACAAAAACGTTGATTTTCACCTTCATTTGGATAAAGGTTGGATAACTCGGGATCAAGTTCAAAAATATAGGGTAATTGTCTATCAGCAACTATTATTGGACTGTAATCTATTTGGAAACGACAGTTAGGCTGGGCAACTCTGCAACACGACACATTAAAAACCTCCTTTCAAGACTATAGTATGAAATTAATGACAAGAGGTTATTATTTTAACAAGAATTACAAAATTATTTGTATTCCTCGCAATCTTCTGTAGAAGCTTCGTGACATTCTACCCATGATTTACCAGCTGATGCATTGGCGCCAAAATAAACTGGAATCTCTACACAGATCTCCTGGCTGATGGTAAAATAACAAATTTGCTTATCACAATGATTTTTACAAAACATTTCCTCGATAACAGGTTCATTACTGCAGGACGTTTTCGTTGGACCAATAAATGAGAAGGGTTTGACTGCCACAGGCACATTAACGGTTGCCTTTTGATAGGCTGATTTTCTACAGGTATTACACAGATCTGTTGGTTTAGTATCACAATCGCTTTTATATAAATTATTTTTATTGGTAAGGATGGTATCTTTTTTGATATGGCGATTGGAAGCATTATGATTTATTGAGCACCTAAAGTAGTTTTTTGACATATTACCTGCCTCCTATTTGATAGTACTATATTCTATTAATTAAGAGCCAAAATGCTACTAAAAAATAAATAAAACATCATATCACCCCTAGAATTACTGCAAAAGACTCGTATTAATTAATGAATATAATAAAGAAATAATTATTGATGAAATAGAGAGCAACCATTATGTCGATACATTTATGTCTAAATATATGAGATAATTTCATAATACAGGCAATTAATTATTTTACATGCTCATGTAGAATGATACTGCAATGCACTAAGAGTGGGAAGGGTAGAGGGATTGAGAATGTCATCTCCCGGAGCAAAGCTGCTGGATAGTAAAATAATTGAGGCCGTGACAAGGTATCAGGATGGTGAAAAATCAGCAATTGATGATATCTATGGTAATCTATTGCCTTTTTGTCTGCGCGTAGCTTCAAAGACTGAAAACCGCTATATCACTATTCAGGATGAAGAATCGAGCATTGCACAAATTGCATTGCTGGAGGTTTTTGAAAAGTATCAACCTGACCGGGGTTCCTTTTATGCTTTTTTGGGGCAAGTAATTAGAAATCGAATAATCGATTATAAACGCAAGGAAAATAGGTCTCGAACTATTCCCTTTTCAGATTTGGGTGAAAATAGAGATTCTTATACGGAGCCAGTTGCTGAGGATTACTTTGAAAAAATATTAGATGATTTGGCTCGCCAGCAGGAAATAGAAAAGCTTAGAAACATGCTGGGTGAATATCAAATAAGCTTCGAAGATTTATACAAGGTATCACCGAAGCAATTAGGTGCCAGAGAGAAAGCCATGAGAGTTGCCCGAATAATTGCAGAGAGTATTGAACTCAGTGAACATTTGTTCGCAAAGAAATCACTCCCAGCCAGAGTTCTGGAAGAAAAATTTGCTGTTAATCATAAGCTTCTGGATAGATATAGGAAATATATAATTGCAGGTGTTTTGATACTAAAATACGAGTTTTCCTATCTAAAAAGTTATGTTCTGCCTTTGGCAGGGGGGGATGACATTGACTAGAGAAAAAGGAATTGTTCTTGAGGTTGGTGAAAAGTGGGCAATTGTCCTGACGCAACAAGGGAAGTACAAGAGAATAAAAACTAAGGATTTTTTACAGGTGGGTGAGATATGGCAGGAACCTACTGGTTATTTGATGAGATATGCACTTGTTGCCGCTATTTTGTTGGTATTATTAGGGGCTGGGTTTAGCTTTTTGCCCGTGACTGCTTATGCTCAAATTTCTTCTGGGGTTGAACTGGGCCTAAACCGATGGGAGATGGTAGTAACAACGCGTCCTTTAAATGACGAAGGTTCACAGCTATTGCAGGAGGTAAGTTTAAAGGGAAAGACGTTGGAAAAGGCAGTAGAAGTTATAGTTGATAAAACTTTAGCTAAAAGTGATGCAGATAATAAAGACATTGCGGTCAACGTCGTAACCAAAAAACCAAACGATGAACAGAACAGACAGCGAATGATTGAAAAGATGGATACCAAAATAAAACGGGTACTGGAACAATATAACCAGAAATCCTCAATTAACAAAGGATTTTCCGCCCCAGAAAAAGATAAATTGGATAATAAGGGTGATAGACCTGGAATCAAAGCCAATAATGAAGATAGGCCCGGCAAAGAGGATAAAGGCAAACCAGGATCAAACAAAAATGATCCCCAACAAGGAAATCAAGGAAATAATAATAAAGGTATTAATAACAATATAAAACAGAGAAAAGATAAGGAAGCGGAGAAATATCCCCCTTCCAACGGAATCTGGCAGAATTTTAAGTCTAAAAAAGACGCCGACCAAACCAAAGAGGATAAAGAGATTCTTAAGTATTTTGAAAGAAAAGAAAAAGATAATATAGATAGAGCAAAAGATAAAAACAATAATGGCAACAATGAGAACAGGGGTAATAACAAAGATAATAATAGACAAAATAATAAGTGATAGAATTACAGGAATATTAGCATAAAAAGATAGATTATCTAAACGATCATTACCATGGGCAGGCACTAAGAGAAGATAGCTCTCCTAGTGCCTGTTATTAATAGCCGTAATAATTTCTCCTCTGGTTTTTCCTTCCATCTGCAGTTCAAAGGCAAAATCCAGAACTTTTAAGAAATTCGGGCCGGGTGACAGCCCCATTTGGATCAGATCACGGCCTTTAATCAAAGGCTCAATTTTTTCATTCAGTTTTAGTCCCAGGCGGGAGGATTTTTCTAAAAACCACTCTCGTATTACTTGGAAATCCCTTTTCACGGCCCTTCCATTAAAATCTGCTTCTGAGATCAAGAGCAATTCATGTAGATTAATGCGGTTTATAAGTTTGCGGATTGCCTTATCCGAAACGTGCTCCCGACCCTTATAAAGCAGAACCGGGTGCATATGTTCTCGCACGAGAACAGCGACTTCTTTGATAAATGCACGGTTCTTGGTCAAATCTCCCATGAAGGACACCGCCAGTTTTTCACCCCAAACGTCGTGGCCGTATGAGGTGATCTTATCTTCCTTCATTCTGGTGGTTTCAGGTTTTCCTATATCGTGTAAAAGAGCAGCAAACATAAAGGCTGCAGGGTTTTTAGCCTGGGATCTTAATCTGGCAGCCTGGTCTACTACCAGCAAGGTATGTTCCCAAACATCACCTTCAGGGTGGTGCTGAGGTGATTGGGGACAACCAATTAGATTATAAAGCAGGGGATGCATTCGCTCTAATACGTTAGTTTCCTGCATGTAGCGAAGTCCAATTGATGGTTGGGGAGAAAGCAGCATTTTTCTAAGTTCTTCATATATTCTTTCCGGAGCTATTTTCTGCAGATCGGTTTGATTGATAAGCTTCAATGTTTCAGGATGAATGTGGAAGTTCAATCGTGCTGCAAACTGAATAGCACGGTATACTCTCAAGGGGTCTTCGGAGAATACTTCTCCATTAGTATGTTTTATAATACGGTTGGCAGCATCTGCTTTTCCTCCCAATATATCAATTATCTCTCCGCTGATAATATTCATCATCATAGAGTTGATAGTAAAATCTCTTCTTAAACAGGCCTCGGTGAAGGTGAGGTTGGAACTGGCAGGCAAGGTGAAATCCCATTCAGGATGACCACTGATTTTTAATACCGGAAAAGATTTACCTACCAAGTGGACAGAACCATAATTTGATAGGATAGACTGAAGTTCCTGGATGCTGAGAAAATAAACCTCAATATCAATATCCTCTCCCTCGGGCTCAGATATTCCAAGAATTATATTCCTTACATATCCCCCTACATAAAAGGCTTGGCCTCCGTGAAAAGTAATATCAGCAGCGATTTTATTTAACATAGTTTCACCTCAATTTCGTTAATTATAGGTTACCCCTTGAGAAGAATTCAATAATATCTAAGAATAGCGTACAAGAAATCGCTCTGCCCGGGGTTATAAAATGTACAGCCAAAGCAGGACAAAGGTTGAATCTCGAATTAGTAACCAGGGAGTGATCTTTTTCATATGTTAGGATAATAATATAACCAATATGTACAGGGGAAAATCAAAATATAATGAAAGTAGGCCGCAGAAGATGGGAAGAGCTTTTGTACAGAAAAGGGATCCAGATATAGCTACAGCAATCATACTTCCGCGTTGCCGAATCTGCAATCAAGTTCCTGCCGGCGGCATAAGAGGTGGCATAAAAATAAATAAAGCCTTTATATGCACTCCCTGCGAACAAGAAATAACAAATATGGATGCGAGATCGGCAGAATATCGGATAATAATAGAAAAGATAAAAAGGATATTAAAATAAGCCCTGGGGGCGTTTTACTTTGGAAACATTATCATTTTAATATACAATAAACAAAAGGATGGTTATATAACAAGGTACTTTATGGAGGTTGGGATATTATATAACCAGCGCTTGTCATGCGCGGAAAGGGATTTCAGTTGTCACAACAGACCCCGATTTATTTAGCGCTGAAAAAATATATGGAGGAAAAAAATTTACGCTTACATGTTCCGGGACATATCGGGGGTAAAGGTATGTGTGTTGATGAGCTGAAAGCCCTTGCCAATATTGATATTACCGAAGTACCAGGAACAGATGATTTGCACTTGCCCCAAGGAATTATTGCAGAAGCTCAGCAATTGCTGGCAAGAGCCTGCGGAGCAAGGCAGAGTTTGATGCTCTTAAATGGAGCCACTTCCGGTATTCATGCGTTGTTTATGACTTTATGTGATGGAGAGCGGGTTTTAATACCCCGCAATGCCCATCGATCATTTTATGGGGGAATGGTATTGTCAGGAGCCATCCCCATATATATTCCCTGTGAGTTTCAGCCTGAACTGGGAATTGCTGTGGCCGTGAATAGCGAAGAAATAGAAAAATTACTGCATCAATACGATAACGTCGGCGCTGTATTTATAACCAGTCCCAGTTATTATGGAACCTGTTGTGATATAGGGCGAATTGCAGCTATAGTAAAGCGATGGCAAAAAGTGCTCTTTGTTGATGAGGCACATGGAGGCCATTTCCCGTTCCATCCCCTTTACCCTAACAGTGCATTAAAAGATGGCGCGGATGCGGTGGTAAATGGTTTGCATAAAACCTGGCCTGTTTTGACTCAAGGGGCTTGTCTGCATATGGGGCAAGGATTTAAAAAACAATCCTGTTTAGTGACATCCCATAGCCTGATTACGACTACTAGTCCTTCTTATCTCTTGATGGCGTCAATTGATTTAGCCCGGGATTTTATGGAACGGGAAGGGACAACCTACCTTAATCGGGGGTTAGAACTTGGTCAGGAGTACAGATCTCATATAAAAAACATACCCGGAATTCGGTGTTATGGGGATGATTTACTGCAAATCAGAGGAGTAAAAGCCCTTGATCCGTTGAAGGTTTTAATCGGGGTGCAAGGTTTGAGCCTAACCGGGTTTCAGTTGGCCGATAGACTGCGTGAAGAATATCATATCCAAGTAGAAACGGCAGATCGAAATTCTATTCTGGCGATGTTTTCGTGCTTGCATGAGCGTGAGGACTGGGAGCGATTTTATGAGGCATTAAATAAACTAGCGGGTGCTTATCCTGCCAATGGGTTTAAGGAGGAGATGGTTTACCAGCCGCCGCTGCCCCCAGTTATAATGAGTCCCCGCCAGGCTTTTTTTGCGACCACCGAAAAAGTTAAACTGGCCGAATGCCAGGGCAGAATAGCTGGAGAGATGGTGGCGGCTTATCCGCCGGGGATACCCAGTCTGACTGCGGGAGA
>JAQVWS010000008.1 GCA_028709585.1 Syntrophomonas sp.
GCTATAACTCCCTTTATATTAATGGCCGCTATTGCTTTCATAGGCATGTTCCTGACCCAGTTTATGTCCAATACAGCAGCTACAGCCATGCTGGCTCCAATAGGTCTGGCTTTAGCACAGGGACTGGGTGTTAATCCCCTGCCGGTAGGAATGGCCCTATGTTGCGCTGCTGCAGCATCATTCGCCACCCCGGTGGCTACTCCGCCCATGACTCTGGTATTAGGACCTGGCGGGTACAAGTTCTTTGATTACATTAAATGGGGCGGCCTGTATAATATAATATCATACTTGATCGTTATTGCTCTGGTACCTATATTCTGGCCGTTTTAATTTATAATAATTGTTATTGATAGAATTTTGAAATCCCTGAAAACATTATAATATTACAGCTAAAACCAAAACGGCGTGGGCATCATAAATATTAGCCACGCCGTTTATTCATCATTATCCAATTTTCTTGAGTAGATATATAATATCAACCGAGAATCTTATTTTTATTCCGATGCTATTCTATAAAACCTATCAATATGTCAAGTACTTCTTCAACCATTTCAATCGGGGCCTTTTCTTTATATATTATATGCCGTGCCGATATATCCAATGATTTGACCTGCTCACACATGATTACTCCTGTAGTTGCAGTTCTTTCATCAAGTGAAACATGTAATGGGAATCCCTTTTTTGTATTGGTGATAGGACAAACAATGGCCATTCCGGTAAATTTGTTAAATGTTTTGTTGCTGACTACTATTGCGGGACGCCTGCCTTTTTGTTCATGCCCTACCTGAGGATCAAATTCAAGAGTTACAACATCCCCTTGTTCGGGGGTATAATTCATCACAGTTCTTTCCCTCTCAGGCTGCCTGTATCCCATTCCACAGCTATATAATCACCTTCATAACCTTCCAAGCGTTCCTGCAGGGTTTTATGTTTTTTATTAATTCGCCTAATTATAATGCAGTTCTTCTCGGCCTTTATCTCCACTCGGTCATTCTCCCGCAAATCTGCATCCTCCAATATACCTTTCGGTATACGGACAGCCTGGCTGTTTCCCCATTTTTGAATGGTCGAATACATAGTCATCACCTCTAATGTAAGTATATACAATGTTTCTACATATGTCAAGATTGACAAATACTACAAAAAATGAGGTAATATTTTGTTTATCAAGTATAAACTCCTTTTTTGGTTTTTTACTTTCGGGTTACCCATGGTGTAGCCCGGTATTTGTGCATTTAGACATCGGTTCTCCCGTCCGGCTCCGCAGATGAAACAGTTATTGCAGGGCATCGCTGGAGGAATGATAACCTCTTTACCTATAAGTTTGGTATCACCAGCCACAATGGTACCGCTGATTTCATGGCCTAATGTTCGTGGCTCCACCATTATTGCAGGCATTACACCATAGAATACATTATGGTCCATACTACAAATACCGCATCTGGCTATTTCCACCAGTACTTCGCCGGGTTTTAACTCAGGAATATCAACAGTGGCTCTCTTCATTTTACCAGGAGCCACCATCTGCCAGGTTTCAATTTTATTTGGTATTTTGGCATCCATATTTAACCCTTTACTCCATGCATAGCAAGGTTTTATCATTGATAATTTATAGTTCAGCCACGCCGTTTGTTTATAATTATCTGATTATTCTTACTGGAGCATCCTTACCAGATCGTCCTCGCTGATAATTTTGATTCCCAAACCCTGGGCCTTGGTAAGTTTGCTGCCGGCTTCTTCGCCGGCCAACAGATAGGTGGTTTTCTTGGATACGCTTCCGGAAACGCGCCCGCCATGCTTTTCAATCAGCTCGGCGGCTTCATCCCTGGTCATGCTCGGTAGGGTCCCGGTAAGAACAAAGGTCGCCCCCCTGAAAATACCGCTAATTGAACGATTAACGTTTTTTGATTGCATATTAACACCTGCTTTTTGCAGACGCTCCAGAATATATTTGGTTTGCGGCTGGGCAAAGTAATCTTCTACGGCTTTAGAACTTATTTCTCCAAAGCCGTCCAGCCCAATTAGCTCTTCAAAACTGGCATTGGCAATGGAGAACATATCCGGGAAGCTATTTTTTAATAGGTTTCCAGTAAATTTCCCCACGTTGGAAATGCCTAAGCCATTAATTAGTCTATCTATATCGTTGTCCTTGGAACCCTCGATAGCTGCCAGAAGCTTGTCGGTGCTCTTGGAGGTATCAGATTTTTTGGCATTGGGCCTGCCGGTTATAGCATCTCTAATGAGGTCATCTCTGCGGCTCTGCAGATAATAAATATCAGAGAGGTCTTTTAAGTATCCTTTGCTCAGAAGTGTTTCAACCACCGCCGGCCCTAGTCCCTCAATATCCATGGCCTGCCGGGATGCGAAATGAACAATCAGACGAGCCAGCTGAGCCGGACAATTGGAATTGGTACAACGAATAGCAGCCCCTTCGTTTTCATCCACAGTTTCTCTAACTGCAGATGAACCACATACCGGACATCTATCAGGAATCTGAAAGGGCGTGGTTCCAACGGGACGTTTTTCCTTAACCACGCTCATTATCTGCGGAATTATTTCTGCAGCTTTGCGAATAATCACCGTGTCACCTATTCGTATATCCAAGCGGTCAATTTGGTCCTGATTATGGAGCGAGGCGCGAGATACCGTGGTACCGGCCAACCTAACCGGATTTAAAATCGCTAATGGCGTTAACCGGCCGGTTCTTCCAACATTAATCTCAATGTCCAGCACTTGAGTTTGCTTTTCTTCGGGAGGATATTTGTAGGCTATGGCCCATCTGGGTACTTTGGAGGTAGTTCCCAATTTCAGACGGTGGGCGAGGCTGTCCACCTTTACTACTGCGCCGTCCAAAGCATAAGAAAAACTACCCCGATTATCGTCAATGGCGCAGATGGCGTTCCATATCTCCTCTTCGGTTTTGCAGACAGCGTACTTCGATACCTTAAATCCCTGTTCAGACAGGTAATCCAGTGTTTGAGCATGTGATTCAAACTCTTTACCCTGCACTGCTTGAAGGTTAAATATTATTATGGACAGTTTGCGTTCAGCCACCACCTGGGGATTCAACTGCCTTAAGGTTCCTGCCGCGCAGTTTCTGGGATTGGCAAATAGCTTACGTCCTTCTTCTTCCTGGCGTGCGTTGACGGCTTCAAATACCTCGTTATCCATATAGACCTCACCGCGTACTTCCAGGTAAGGAATCTCCTCCGCCAGCTTGAGCGGGATTGACTTTATCATTCTTAGGTTGCTGGTAACGTCTTCTCCAAAGTTTATTCCGTCACCTCGGGTAATGCCCAAAGCAAATTGCCCACCCTGGTATCTCAAGGCTACTGAAAGGCCGTCGATTTTAGGTTCCACCACAAACCTTGGCTCATCCAGTTCTCTTTTAATTTTATATACAAAATCAATTAACTCTTCCCGGGTAAACTTATCTTCCAGCGAAAGCATGGGGACATCATGGCTAATCTTGCTGCCGAACCCATGCTTAACGGTTCCGCCAACGTGCTGAGTCGGCGATTCCGGTACTATCCATTGGGGATGCTCGCTCTCAAGCATTTCCAACTCGCGCAGCATATTGTCATATTCATAATCACTGATTTCCGGCGAGTCTTCATCATAATACTTACGGTTATGATATTCCAGCTGTTTTCTTAACTCACTGATTCTCTCCGGCACTTTCATGCTTATTCAGTTCCTCACTTTGCTTAAGACTTAATGTGGTTCTTATTCTATCTTCTCCAGTGGAGCAATATCTAAAAGCAGCGTACGAGTTCCGGCTCTTTCAAAATCAACAATGGCGATATCATTTTCTGATATTGTCAGCACAGTACCTACTCCAAATTTCTTATGAATTACCGTATCTCCCTCAAACAACTTGCCCCCCACCCTTTTTTTCTCATGGGGCACTTCGATCAATTCCGCTGGTATTTCCTTGATAAAGCGCGAGGGAGGATTGTTCCGCTCATAGCCATATAACAAGCGAGAAACGGCATTGGTAAGGAATAGCTTTTCTCGGGCGCGGGTAATCCCCACATAGCATAACCTGCGCTCTTCTTCCATATCTTCAGTGGTCTCCGTCCGATAGGAGGGAAAAACCCCTTCCTCCATTCCAGTCATAAACACCGCTGGAAACTCAAGTCCTTTAGCCCCGTGATATGTCATCAACACTACCGAATCATTGTGATCCAGTTCATCGGTATCTTGTACCAGGGCAATCCGGGCTAAAAAATCATCCAGGTTCTCAATACCTTCCCTCTCAAATTCCACCGCCAAGGAACGCAGTTCCTGCAAATTCTCTATGCGAGTTTGCGCTTCGGCAACGTTATTTTTTTTAATTTCATCAACATAACCGCTCATGCTCATGACGTTATCCAGTATATCCCCCACCCGTACGTCTGATTCGTGTAGACTTCGGAAATAGGTGATCATACCATAAAAGTCTTCCAACGTAAGGGCCATTTTCTTACTGATCCCCGCAATATCATCTGAGCAAGCCAGGGCCTCAACTATGGGTATACCTGTATTGGCAGCGTAATCCTCCAACTTCTCTATGGTTTTATCCCCAATCCCTCGACGGGGAATATTAATAACCCTGCGGAAACTTAAGCGATCGTTTTTATTTGTAATCAGCTTAAGATAGGCCACAATATCCTTTATCTCTTTTCTCTCGTAAAACTTACGGGCTCCGATAATACGGTAGGGAATATATTTACGTAACAGGGCTTCCTCAAAAATACGTGATTGAGCATGGGTTCTGTAAAAGATGGCAGAATCATTGTAGCTCCTGCCCTCTCTATCTACCAAATCAGCAATGGTATTGGCTACGAACTGAGCTTCCTGGAAGCTGTCTCCGGCACAAAAATAGATAATTTTATCGCCATTTTCATTTGCAGTGTATAGATTTTTTTCTTCCCGGTCAGAGTTATTCCTGATCACAGCATTGGCAGCCTCAAGAATCTGCTTACTGGAACGATAGTTCAATTCCAGCTTGACCAGCCTGGCCTCGGGATAGTCATGCAAGAACTTCTTGACATTACCAGGCTCCGCCCCTCTCCAGCTATAGATAGATTGATCGGGATCACCTACCGCAAAGATATTGTGATGTCTGCCCGCCAGAAGGTTCGCCCATAAATACTGAGCATAGTTAGTATCCTGGTATTCGTCCACCATTATGTATTGAAACCTTCTCTGGTATTTCTCTAATATATCCGGATATTCTTTAAAAAGTTTTATGCATAAAACAATCAAATCCTCAAAATCCAGAGCGTTATATTCTTTTAGACGAGCGTTATAGAGCCTAAATACACGATAATACTTGTCCTTGGATAACTGGGAAGCATTTAGCCCAGCAAAGTATTGTTCCGGGTTCTGTAAGCTATTTTTGGCGTTCTTAATAATATAAAGCAATTCATCCGGTTTGCTTTCATAGTCATTCTCCTCTTTAATGATCTCTTTTATAAGGCTTTTGCTTTCTCCTTCACCTAATATGGCAAAGTTTTTTTCATAGCCCAGGTAATTAATGTCCATACGCATTATTTTATAACAAGCCGCATGGAAGGTTTGAATCCAATGGCCATTATAATCAGGAATTAAAGCTGACACTCGGTCTCGCATCTCCTGAGCAGCCTTATTAGTAAAGGTTATAGCTAGAATTGCGTCAGGATGGACTCCATTATTAATCAGGTTGCTGATTCTGCGAGTTAGAACCTGGGTCTTGCCGCTGCCTGCCCCCGCCAGAACCATACATGGGCCATCGCCGTGCAGAACCGCTTCCCGCTGTTGTTTATTAAGGCCTGCTAATATTTCAGACATAAAAGTTACCCGCTTTCTTCATATCACTAATCAAGACTATCTCTATCCTTTAATAATACCACAAAGAAAGAGTGACAGGCTAATCTCAGTAATAGCAGTTAAAGAATAGGGCGACCCACGTTGGCCGCCCATTAATTTTGTTTTATTGATAAGGGGTTTTTATCGCCGTGATTTTAACTCGGTAAATATGTCCTCCAATTTTACTCCCTGCTCCACCAGCAGAACCAGCAGATGGTACACGAGATCCGAGCTTTCATAGATCACCTCTGATTTATTGCGATTCTTGGCGGCAATAATAACTTCAGCGTTCTCTTCCCCCACCTTTTTCAGGATTTTGTCCAATCCTTTATCAAAAAGATAGGTTGTATAATGTCCTTCGGGCATCTTATCTTTTCTATCCACAATTATATCATACAGTTCATACAGTATGGCTGGCCCCGTGTGGGAACTGTATATTTCGGCCATGTCAAATATGCGGGAAGCAGTTTCCTCCCCGTCAGCATTTCTATAAAAACAGGAATAGTGCCCCGTATGACAGGCAGCCCCGGCCTGTTCAACTGTTATTAGCAGAGTATCTTCATCACAGTCATAAAATATCTCTTTGACTGTCTGATAACTGCCGGAGGTCTCCCCCTTGTTCCAGAGAGATTGACGGCTCCGGGAATAAAACCAGGTTTTCCCCGTACTCAAGGTCTTTTCCAGGGCTTCACGGTTCATATAAGCCATCATTAAAACCTGACCCCTTTGGAAATCCTGAATAATTGCGGGTACCAGACCCTGCTCATCAAATCTAATCGTATTTATCATAATCTTACCGCTACTCCTTTTTCCGCCAGATATTCTTTGGCTTCTTTTATACTGTACTCCCGATAATGAAATATTGATGCACATAAAACTGCATCGGCCTGACCCAATGTGCAAGCCTCCCAAAGATGTTCCAGCTTGCCCGCGCCTCCCGAAGCAATAACAGGAATAGAAAGAGCTGCACTTACTTGCGCATTAAGCTCGTTATCGTAGCCGTCTTTGGTTCCGTCCTTATCCATGCTGGTAAGTAATATCTCTCCGGCCCCCAGCATTTCAGCTTTGCGGGCCCATTCCAGCACATCAATTCCCGTATTGACCCGGCCGCCATTAATGTATACCTCCCAGCCACCCTCTTGTTGCTGACGGGCATCTATGGCTACAATAATACACTGGCTGCCAAATTTTCTAGCCCCCTCTTTAATAATAGAGGGGTCATTAATGGCGGCTGAGTTTATGGAGACCTTATCTGCACCGGCGTTTAGAGTGTCGCGGATATCTTCAATGCTTCTTATCCCGCCTCCTACCGCAAACGGTATAAAAACCTCCCGGGCTGTCTTTCGTACCACTTCCAGCATAGTTTTTCTGGCTTCAAAAGATGCGGTGATATCAAGAAATACAAGTTCATCCGCTCCCTCGCGGTCATAATATGCTGCCAGTTCCACCGGGTCTCCTGCGTCTCTGAGATCATTAAAATTAATCCCTTTTACGACCCTTCCCCCATGCACATCCAGGCAAGGTATAATTCTTTTGGTCAACATAGTGCGCCTCCCTCCGGTCTGAGTTTTATTTAGCTGCGCTTAGTGCTTCTTCAAGTGTTATCTTGCCTTCATATAACGCTTTACCTATGATTGCTCCGCTTACCCCCAGGCTCTCCAGATTTTTAAGAGCCTTAATATTGTCAACGCTGGTTACCCCACCCGAGGCAATAATTTTTAACCCGCTGCCGCCAGCTATTTGGCTTATAGATGTCAGGTTCGGCCCCTGTAAAAGTCCATCCCTGGCAACATCAGTATATATGGCGGTTTCAATTCCCATCTGCCGCATTTGTTTGCCAAAATCCAGAGCCCCCAAGCTGGATTTCTCTACCCATCCCTCAATGGCTACCATACCCTCTCGGGCATCCAGACCCAGTATCACCCGAGATGGACCAAAATCGGCCAGAAGTTCAGCAATAAAAGCCGGACTGGTGACTGCCCTGGTGCCTATAATCACCCGGCTGGCACCTATGGCCATAAGGCCTTCCACATCTTTGCGGCTGCGCAGCCCCCCGCCTACCTGAAAGGGTATGCTGACGGAAGCAGCGATTTCCTTAATGGCTGCCAGGTTACGGGGACTGCCTTCAAAAGCCCCATCCAGATCAACAACATGCAGGTATTCTGCACCCTGGGCCTGAAATGAAGCAGCAATCTTGCCGGGAGTGTCTGAATAAACAGTTTTATTTTTTTTTTGGCCCTGTACCAGACGCACACATTGTCCGTCCTTTAAATCAATAGCCGGATAAATAATCATGATATTTCTCCAAAATTCTTTAATATTTTAAGTCCCAGCCGGCTTGATTTCTCAGGGTGGAACTGCGTAGCAAATATCCGCCCCTTTTCTAATGCGGCAATAAATTTTATACCGTAATCAGTTCGGGCGGCGGCTACCGTTTCATCGGCGGGAACCACATGGTAAGAGTGAACAAAGTAAACACAGCTTCCAGCAGGAATACCCTTAAATAAATGGCTGGACGGATCGGGTTCAATTTGATTCCAACCCATATGGGGCACTTTAAAACCAGCAGGAAGATTAAATCTTTCCACCCGTCCTTTAATTATATCCAACCCTTTGTATATACCATTTTCAGTGCTTTCGCTGCAAAAGAGCTGCATGCCCAGGCAAATACCTAAAATAGGGATTTGTCTAGCCACCAGTTCATGAATTGTCTGATCAATACCCATTTGGCGCAGATTTTTTATGGCATCGGCAAAGGCTCCTACTCCAGGCAAAACCACCTTGTCCGCTGCCAATATCTCATCGGGGCGGGAAGTTGTTATGGCTTTATAACCTAAATGCAAAAAGGCATTTTTAACGCTGGCCAGATTACCCATACCATAATCAATGATAGCTATCAATATTTCATACCTCCTAGAGCTCGCCCTTGGAGGACCATACCCCATCCATATCTGGCTCCAAGGTAACAGCAGCTCTGAAAGCACGCGCAAATGCCTTAAAAACAGCTTCAATAATATGATGAGAATTTTCTCCCCGCAATAAATCAATATGAACAGTTATTCCTGCATGGTTAGCCAAGGCCTGGAAAAATTCTTTAATATTTTCGGTAGTGAGGGTACCTATTTTCTCCATAGGAACATCTACTTCATAAACCAAGTAGGGCCGGCTGGATAAATCAATTACCACCCTGGCCAGGGCTTCATCCATAGGTATAATTGCTGATCCATAACGATTAATCCCCTTCTTTGTGCCTAAGGCCATTTTAATGGCTTCACCCAGGCAAATGCCAATATCCTCCACGGTATGATGATCATCTATTTCCATATCTCCAGATGCTTTAACTCTAAGGTTACATAGACTGTGCACCGCAAACAAAGTCAACATGTGGTTAAGAAAACTAACCTCAGTATCAATTTGGTTAATTCCCTGTCCATCCAATTCCAAGTTAACAAATATATCGGTCTCCTTGGTTTTTCTTTCGTATTCACCATTTCTGGACAGATTACCCATATTAACTCCCCTTTCTTACCTGCAAGCTATTAGCATGCGCGGTCAGCCCCTCTAATTGAGCCAGCGTAATGATGTCATCAGCATCTTCTTCCATACCAGCCTGGGAATAATATATAATACTGGAGGCCTTTATAAATGTATCTACGGTTACCGGCGAATAAAACCTTGCTGTCCCGCCAGTAGGCAGTATATGGTTAGGCCCGGCCAGATAATCCCCCACCGGTTCAGGAGTGTGCTTGCCCAGGAAAATAGCCCCGGCATTATGAATCTTGCTTAGAATCTCGAAAGGTTTGTCCACCATTAGTTCCAGATGCTCCGGTGCCACCAGATTAGCTACTGCACAAGCTTCATCGATATCTTTTACCAGAATAAAAGCGCCGAAATCATTCAAAGCTTTTGCAATCATATCCCGGCGGGAAAGATTGGCCATCTGCTTTTCTATTTCTTTCTCAACCTTATCCGAAAGTCCGGGATCATCAGTCACGAGAATACTGCGAGCCAGCACATCGTGCTCGGCCTGAGACATCATATCGGCTGCCAGGTAAACCGGGTCAGCCATATGGTCGGCAACAATCAGGATTTCACTTGGACCCGCAAGCATGTCAATATTCACATCACCATAAACCATCTTTTTTGCAATAGTAACATAGATGTTTCCCGGACCACTGATCAGGTCTACTTTTTTAATGGTTTCTGTTCCCCAGGCCAAAGCAAAAACCGCCTGGGCTCCCCCCATCTTATATATCTCAGTTAGTCCTAGTTCTGAAGCCGCAACCAGGGTATATGGGTTCATTCTACCGGTTCGGTCGGGAGGGCTAACCATAACAATCTCTTCTACCCCTGCCACCTGAGCCGGAATGGCATTCATCAATACCGAAGACGGATAAGCTGCTGTACCTCCAGGAACATAGATCCCTACCCGTTGTAAAGGCCTAAACAACTGGCCTAAAATATTACCCTTGGGGTCTGGCTCCATCCAGGAATTCCTCAACTGCTTGCTATGGAAATTTCTAATGTTATTAATTGCCTTACGAAGAGCTGATACGTAACGGTCATCTACCATTCTCCGTGCCTCTTCTATCTCTAAGGCGCTAACCAGGAAATTGTCCTGTTTAATAATTGCTCCATCATATTTTTCCGTAAGGTCAAATATGGCCTGATTACCATTTTGTTTAACCTGACGGGCGATATCAAGCACCCCGGCCTGATACTGCTCCATATCCACCTGCCCGGCTTGCAGAAAAGCCTGTAAATCTCCGCAAGCAGTATTAATCCTCTTAATCTTCATGTCTTACTCCCCCTTCATTTTACTTTGAATTTTTTCTAACAGGGGTTGTATGATGTCATACTTAGTCCGGTAGCTTACCCGGTTGCCAATTAAACGAGTGGTTGAATCCATAATGTTTACTAATTCAATCAGGTTATTTTCTCTAAGTGTCCGACCTGAAGATACCAGATCCACAATAACGTCGGAGAGACCCATCAAGGGAGCCAGTTCAATATTGCCATTCAGTTTTATTACCTCCACCTGTAGACCGTGCTGCCGGAAAAAACCTTCCGCTACCTGTGGAAATTTAGTGGCCACCCGTTTATAGTTTAATTCCTTGAGAGACACCCCGCTCATTGCCGCAGGTACTGCTACCACGAAACGACAATAACCATATTCCAAATCTACCATCTCAAAAACATCTTTACCCTGTTCTACAATCACATCTTTGCCTACGATACCCAGATCAGCAGCCCCATGCTCTACATAAGCGGGTACATCAGCCGGACGGCAAATAATATATCTGATGCGGGGGGTACCTGTATAAGCAAAAATCATACTGCGGCTTTCAGCAACAATCCCCTCACAGGGAAGGCCAACCGCTTCCAGCAGGCTCACCGTCGGGTCGAGTAAAGTACCCTTGGATAGAGCAATAGTCAAACCATTCTCTTGCATAAACCTATCCTCCTGATTAATTCTGACTTGTTTGATTATGACGGGCATCGCAGATGCTGATCATATGAATAATAATATGACAAAACCACTAAGTCATGAATCTATTGCACAGCATCGAGATAAATAATAATATAATTAGGATAATCTGCCAGTTTCTCATGTAAAGCATCCCGGCTTAGACCTTCAACGTCCAATTCTACAATCTTTCCATCCTTCCTGAGCTCATCAGCTTTTTTCACCACCGACTCCCAGTTCTGTCCTCCCACTATATAGTGGGGAGATTCTTTCTCGGAATTCTTTAGGACCAATGATAATCTATCCATCCCCAAAGCAAATCCGGTGGCTGGGCAGGGAAATCCGAACTGCGCCAGAAGCTTGTCATAACGTCCTCCCCCTAATAATCCGTAGCCTAAATCGGGAGAAAACCCTTCAAAGACTACCCCGGTGTAATAATCGAGTCCTCTTAAAACACCCATATCCACAAGTATATGGTCCTGAACACCCATACTTTTTAAAGCAGCATATACCTCCATTAATTCTTCTACTGCCTTAACCGCATTAGGACTTTTCTCAATATAGGGCAGTCTCGCAAATACATCCAATCCTCCATGCAGGGTAGGCAGTCGGGCAATGGTCTCTTTTAAAAGATCATTAATAGGCAATTTATCCAAGGTTCTACCTAATTCCACCAGATCTTTTTTCTCTACCAGGCTCCTTATAATTTCCTTGAATTCAGCTTGAATAGCACTGTCATCCAGTAAACTGTTAAATATGCCCACTTGGTTCAAGCTAATCTTGAAATTTTCCAAACCAAAATCGCGCAGTACATTTACCGCCAGACTGATTACTTCAGCGTCAGCCCAAGCACCTGGTGCCCCTATGAGTTCAATGCCCGTCTGCCAGAATTCCCGGTATTGAGCCAGATGTGGTTCTACATGCCGGAAAACATTAGCTGAATAATAGAGTCTCCTGGGCAGCATTTCATCCTGGAGATGTGTAGCCGCCAGGCGAGCTATTGATACAGTCATTTCAGGACGCAAAGATACGATCCCGCCTTCCCGGTCCATGAACAGGAACAGTTTGCCGCGGCCTTTATCCCCCACCCCAGCTTCGACCACATCAAGAAACTCAAAGGTAGGGGTAATTACTTCTTCATAACCAAAAGAAGAAAATATCTGGCTGGCTTTCCTTTCCAGGTTTCTTCTGGCATTAACCTCATCAGGCAAAAAATCACGCAACCCTTTTGGGATTTCTTTATGTTTCATTTTCTTGCTCCTTTTGCATCTTTATAAGTACCTTCTTATATCCATCCGCGCCATAATTAAGACAACGCTTTACCCGGCTGATCGTAGCGGTACTGGCACCGGTTTCATGTGCCACTTCGTTGTAAGTCGTATCAATAAAAAGCAGCTGGGCCACCTTTATACGCTGAGCCATAGCTTTTATTTCATTTATTGTGCACAGGTCGTCAAGTAAACGGTAAACCTCTTCTGCGCTGTCTAAAGTTAAAATGGCTTGCACTAACAGATCACTGTTGGAATCCTTCCAATGCGGGGTAAAATCCATCCTGCTCCTCCTTTATAAAAGACGAATCTCATTGATCATAATCTTCAGTTCACATTGGAGATGCTCGGCGGCATGCCTGCACATAAGCATTTTAGTTAAAAAAATCTCGAAATATTCCATAACCGAACATACACTGGTGTCTATCTCTAATTTCAAGGTAATAGTCTTCTCTTCAGCATCAGCTTTGATTGAAGACTTAGTAACCGCATAATTTACCCGATCCCGGGCAGTAAACAGAGAAAAATCATCCTTTCTAACCCGGGAACGGTGAACATCCGATTTGTCAGTCACTATCACAGCAGCGGCCACATTGTTGACAGGTTTACCATTCGCATGTTCTTCATGATTGCCAATGGCACCTATTATAACTGCAACTTCTTCCGGCTCCATTCCCATCTCCATAAGTACGTTAAATGCAATCAGCGCTCCGGACATGCCATGGCCGTAACGGTTGACCAGGTTGCCAATATCATGCAGGTAACCTGCCATAGCCCCTAATTCAGCCTCCCGTTTTGAATAACCCAGTGTATCAAGGATTTCATAACATAAACCTGAAATATATTCCGCATGATGCAAGCTATGTTCAAGAGCACCCATATTGCCAATATAATCATTGCCCATCTGCATGTATTTAGTAATTAAATCGTTTTTTTTAAGCGATTCCAGGGTTATTACCAAAATATCCTCTCCTTATCCTATTCTAACCCCTTGCGCAGATCTCGCGCTTCCTGAGCAGCCCGGGTATTTCGCGGCAGGGCCTCAATAATTTTTTGGGCCTCATCCTTTTGACCTGCTTCAATAAGCTGGCGGGCTTTTTCCAATTGCACATGGGCTTCTTTTTCAGTCTGAACCTTACTGATCATTTCCTCCATTTTTTGCCGCTTCCCCAGCTTCTCCAGTCCTGCATATTTTTCTATGGCCTCATCAAAGTGCCCTTCTGCCGTAAGGGCTGCCCCGTTGCTTATTATCTCTCGCAGCTCTATACGCTCCGGCAGATGTATCAGATAGTAGCCATATAAAGCCAATATTCCTATAAGGCCCAGTACACATAAATACCAGCCGGGTGAAGAACGGGGCCGCCTGACCATAAATCCCAGTATCAGGGCAAAAGGCATACCCAGCATGAAAGTCAATTTTAGGAATTCACGGGTAGGCCTAAAATACAACATTATAACCACGACTAAGATTAGTATTATTTTATAAAAAGGTTTTAGTTTATTGTTCATACCGTTCTCCCGGTTACCGTTGCATAGCAGGTATTAATTAAGGGCTCTCCGGCCTATATCTCGCCTATAGTGCATCCCTTCAAAATTTAGCTTATCAACTTCCTGATATACCTTGTGTATAGCATCCGCAAAAGACTGTCCTCGGGATACAACCGCCAAAACTCGCCCTCCATCGGTTAGTAATTGACCATCTTTAAGCACTGTTCCGGCATGAAAAACAATAGTATCAGCCTGGAGCCTATCCAAACCGGTAATTGCTTTGCCCTTGGCGTATGCTCCTGGATAACCGCCAGATGCCAGCACAACCCCCACACATGCTCCCTTGTCAATATCAACCTTACAGCCGTGCAAATTGCCGGCAGCTGAGCCTTCCAGAACCGGCAGCAAATCACTTTTTATCATGGGCATTAGCACCTGCGTCTCCGGATCCCCAAAACGTGCATTGTATTCCAGAACCTTGGGGCCTTCCGCGGTAATCATTAAACCTGCATAGAGCACACCCTGGTAGGGGCATCCTTCTTTTTGCATGGCTTCTATAGTGGGTTTTATTATCCGGGCAATAATTTGCTGATGCAGTTGTTCGGAATACAGCGGAGGGTTAGTGTAGGCCCCCATCCCACCCGTATTAGGTCCTTTATCATTGTCAAAAACCCTTTTGTGATCCTGGGCTGACATTAATGTTACAAAATTCTCTCCGTCACTTATTGCAAAAAAGCTTAGCTCCTCACCTACCAGAAATTCTTCAATTACAATCTGGTTGCCGGCGTCGCCAAAGCTTTTGTCCAACATAATGCTTTGGATTGCATCATCAGCTTCAGCCTGATTCTGAGCTATTACCACCCCTTTACCGGCTGCCAATCCATCCGCTTTGATAACCGCTGCTTGACCAGTCTCAATAATATTACGGGCACAAGCTTGAGCAGCGGCAATATCTTCAAACACCTCATAGCGGGCAGTGGGAATTCCGTATTTCTTAAAAAGGTTCTTGGAGAATACTTTACTTCCCTCCAACCGGGCAGCCGCAGCAGTGGGTCCAAATATTAACATCCCTGCCTGGCGGAACCTATCTACAATACCTTTTACCAATGGGGCTTCGGGCCCCACCACGGTAAGACTAATATCTGACCTGCGCACAAACTCAGCCAGGCCTTCTATATCCGTAGCTTCAATTGCTACGCACTCTGCCAGGGGTTCCATCCCTGGGTTTCCTGGCGCCGCATATATTTTTTCTATTTCCGGACTCTGGGAAAGCTTCCAGACCAGAGCATGTTCCCGGCCTCCTTGACCAATAACCAGTACCTTCTTGCCCACTCAATAACTCCTCCAACCCATTAATAACTAATGTTTAAAATGGCGCATCCCGGTGAAAACCATGGCT
The DNA here is from genome assembly GCA_028709585.1 of Syntrophomonas sp. Classification (GTDB taxonomy): domain Bacteria; phylum Bacillota; class Syntrophomonadia; order Syntrophomonadales; family Syntrophomonadaceae; genus PHAA01. The sequence continues at coordinate 15,455 of JAQVWS010000008.1, forward strand.
ATCCCATGCTGGTTGCACTCTTCGATACTCTCCTGATCATTAATTGAACCGCCCGGCTGAATAATCGCCTTAATTCCTGCTGCAGCTGCCAGTTCTACTGTATCCTTAAAGGGGAAAAAAGCATCTGAAGCCATAACCGCTCCTTGAGCATTATCAGTATCTTTTAATGCAATTGCAGCTGAACCCACCCGGTTCATCTGACCAGCACCCACACCTATGGTCATGCCATTTTTAGCAACCACAATCGCATTAGACTTGACATGTTTAACAACCTTCCAAGCAAATAAAAGTTCTTCCAGCTCTTCTGGACTGGGAGCATTGCTGGTAACTACTGTCAAACTGTTTATATCCAGCTCTTCATTATCCCGCTCCTGGACAACAAACCCGCCCTCCACCGAGTGAATCTGCAGGTCCTTTTCCTCAATAAGAGGCATTTCTAAAACCCGCAGGTTTTTCTTGGCCCGCAAACATTCCAGAGCATCATCATCGTAACCCGGAGCTATTATACATTCCATGAAAGGCTCAGCTGCTTTACGGGCGGCAGCCAGATCCAACGGGCGATTAAAAGCAATGATCCCTCCAAAGGCCGACAGCGGATCCCCAGCCAGAGCCTTGTCAAAAGCCTGTTCTGCTGTATCGCCCAAAGCTGTTCCGCAGGGATTGGTGTGTTTAACAATAACACAGGCAGTTCCTTCAAATTCCTTGACCAGAGACCACGCCGCCTGGGTATCAATAATATTATTATAAGATAGAGCCTTGCCGTTTAATTGCTTGGCATCAGCCAATCCTAAACCTGGATTCATACTGCGATAAAAACAGGCTTTCTGGTGGGGGTTCTCCCCATAGCGCAATTCATAAACCTTTTCACCCGCTAAAACCATATTATCCATAAAAGTATCTCCATCAAGTTTAGCCAGATAAGACGAAATCATGGCATCATAAGCCGCGGTGTGGGAGAATGCCTCCAAAGCCAATTTAAACCGCAGTTGTTTGCTTAAATCACCTTCGGTCTCTAATTCCTTTAAAACCGGCCAGTAAAACTCCGGCTTAACTATTATTATTACATCCTGATAATTTTTGGCTGCCGCTCTAACCATAGTCGGCCCGCCAATATCAATGTTTTCAATAGCATCTTCCAGGCTGACATCCTTTTTGCTGATTGTTTCCCGGAAAGGATAAAGGTTTACCGCAACAATATCGATAGGCTGAATGTCATTTTCCTCAATCTGACGAATATGACCGGGAATACGGCGCGCTAAAATACCGCCATGAATCTTGGGATGCAGGGTTTTTACCCTGCCATCCAGGATCTCTGGAAATCCTGTGATATCTGATACCTGTCTAACCTGAATGTCCGCCTCTTTTAATACCGAATAGGTTCCCCCCGTAGATATTATCTCGTAGCCAAGTTTCTCCAGCCCTCGTGCAAATTCAATTACACCTTGTTTATTAGAAACACTGATAAGTGCCCGTTTCATTCTATTTCATCCCCCTATTTAATATGTACAGTTCTGTCTTTTATATAGATTCTGCCCTCTGCAAGAAGTTGCAAAGCCTTACAATAGGTTTTATGTTCTTCAACAAGAATCCGCTCCGCAAGAATGTCTGCGTTATCATCAGGATAAACGTCTACTGCTGTTTGTATTATGATAGGCCCGGTATCCATCCCCTCATCCACAAAATGAACTGTGCAGCCGCTGACTTTCACTCCATAATCCAGAGCCTGCTGCTGCGCATTAAGTCCTGCAAAAGAAGGTAACAGGGCAGGATGGATGTTAACTATTTTCAGCTTATAGGCATCCAGCATAACCCTGCCCACCAAACGCATGTAACCTGCCAAAACTACAATATCAATCTCTTGCGCTTTTAATTGATTTACGACTTCCGCCTCGTAATCTTCCCTTTTCGGATAGCTGCGCGGATCAAGAAACAGAGCGGTTATGCCTGCGTCTGCAGCCTTACTCAGAGCTGGCGCCTCTTTCTTATCGCTTATAAGCAGACATATTTCCGCATCTAATTCTTTCTTTTGGATGGCTTCCCATAGCGCCACAAAATTACTGCCTCGACCCGAAGCTAAAACTGCTAATTTAAGCCTGCGGGGTTCCATTACCTTTATCATATAATAATAATCCCCGGCTCTTTTTTAGTAACCTCGCCAATAATTATAGCTTTTTCCCCTTTAACGCGCAAGCACTTTAAAGCTTTATCGAGTTGATGTGGAGGCGTGGCCAGGACATACCCTATTCCCATGTTAAAAGACCGAAACATCTCTTCAGACTTAACATCTCCCAATCGGGCAATCAAGTTAAATATGGCCGGTGTTTCCAGAGCAGTTTTATTGATTACTGCTCCCATACCGGCAGGCATAATTCTTTGCAGGTTTTCCGCCAGCCCCCCGCCGGTAATATGAGCCATACCGTGTACTTCCACTTCCTCCAGCAAAGATAACACTGATTTCACATAGATGCGAGTAGGGGTAAGCAATTCTTCTCCCAGGGTATGACCTAGTTCCTCTATCTCTTCTTCCAGATTCAAACCAGCTTTTTCCAGTAGCGCTTTCCGCACCAGAGAATAACCGTTGGAGTGAACCCCTGAGGATGCAAGGCCTATCAGCACATCACCTTCCCGGATAGCAGCACCATTAATCAGGCGGGAACGCTCCACAACCCCAACTGCAAAACCGGCCAGATCATATTCATCTTTTTTATAAAAACCGGGCATTTCAGCGGTTTCTCCGCCGATAAGAGCGCAACCAGCCTGCAAGCAGCCTTCGCTTACTCCCTTAACCAACCTTTCAACCATATCCGGCTGAAGCTTCCCTACAGCTATATAATCCAGGAAAAAAAGGGGTTCAGCTCCATGAACCAGTATATCATTGACACACATGGCCACCAGGTCAATCCCTACTGTATCATGCACTCCCAGCAGATGAGCAATCTTGAGCTTGGTGCCTACTCCGTCAGTACCTGAAACCAAAACTGGCTCCTGATATTTTGCGGAATTTAGGGCAAAAAGGCCGCCAAAAGATCCAATATCGGTTAGAACTTCTGGTCTTTTGGTACGGCTGGTCCATTTTTTTATCAGCTCTACTGACTGATTGGCGGCATCAATATCTACTCCCGCCTTTTTATAGCTTAATCCATTCATATCCGTAATTATCCCCCCATCTGTTTAACTGCCGGGCATTACAAATTATCCGGCAAATTTTCCATATCTGCAAATATCCTTCCATACTTTATATACTTATAGTAATTACCGGTTAATAATTAAGCCAGAGCTGGCATTATCTTTAGCATTAGCTTTATCCTTATAGAGCTTTCTTCAACTACCATTTTCTCTTTTACCAACCATCTCCCATTGCCGGCAGATATATCTGCTAGCATGGTTCTACTCCTTACCCTGCAGATACTTTTCTATACCCAACTCTTTTAGCTGCCGGTCTTTTTCAAGGACATTCTCTGCCATCTTCTGTCGGTAAAGCATGAGCTTACTTCTTAAATCTTTATCCTTAACAGCCAGTATTTGCACGGCCAGAAGCGCAGCATTGGCACTGCCGTTTATGGCCACCGTAGCTACAGGGATACCCTTCGGCATCTGCACAATTGAATATAGTGAATCAATTCCAGATAAGGTACTGGTCTTTATTGGTACGCCAATAACCGGCAGGATTGTATAGGCGGCAATGACTCCAGGCAGATGAGCAGCTCCCCCTGCTCCGGCAATAATTACCTCAATTCCAGACTCATTAGCATTTAGAGCATATTCTGCAGTTTCTTTGGGCAAACGATGAGCCGAACACACAGTAATATCATAATCCACGCCAAATTCTTCCAATATGCCGACTGCTTCCCTCATAATCGGCAGATCCGAATCGCTGCCCATAATAATTCCTATAACCGCCATTAATTATGCACACCCTTTATTACTTTTTGGAAAGTTTGCCAATAAATTTATTAAGCCCAGATGGACAGGTTCGTTAACGAAACCTATCCGCCTGGGCTTTTATCCCTATACGGTGTAGCGCATAAGCGCCTGTGTCACTCGGACCTGTCCACGTTGAACCCATGCGGAACCCTAGACACACTTTCGCGTTTCTCGCGTATGAATTTTTGCTGAACAATCTAACATTTTTTTGCCGTCGCTTACTTTTTCATTTATATCCTGATATTAACAAAGCTTAGCATCGGTGTCAACTTTGACCGGCAGCGGCAAAACATCTATCTCTATAGGGTATTATTCAAGCCCAGCTTCCATTTTTATAAGCTCTGTAACTTGCTTTTTAAAGCGTCAATATGCATATAAAGACGTAAAGAATCTTCCCTCAATTCAGATTCAGAGCAGCTTAATAGCAAGGTAAATGACTCTGAACCCTGCAATTCGTTAAGTTGTGCAATTAAGAACCCGGTGATCTGTCTGGTTGTATAATCCATGCCATCATTTCCTAATTAATCTATTACTTAATATTGTCCCAGAAATAATCTTTCTTAAACCCGGCTGCACACAAAAAGCAACTGAGCACCATATTATTTGAAGTTACAATATTTGCTTTTTAATGCAAGATTATTTCCGCTATTTACTATTATAATATATATTGAGAAGTATCCATAAGATTGAATCTTACGAAGAGAGGAGTTTAGATTATGAAAAGACAAGCTCAAGTAATATCATTATTGCTTTGTGTTATTATTTTGGCCACATTGCTAAGTGGCTGTAAAAAGACATCGGAGAATCCAGCGCCTGCGGATCCGAATAATGCCACCGGGGAGGCAAATTCTCTGGTTACCGAAAAGGTAAATCTTTATTTCAGTGATGACCAGGCCATGTATCTCATTGCAGAAAGCAGGGATATTAAGCTGGCGAAGGATACCAAGAATGAGGCGACAATTGCTGAAGCGATAGTAAATGAACTTATCGCCGGGCCAAATGATACGAAACTAAGAGCCACTATACCCAAGGAAACCAAATTGCTATCCCTAAAAATTACTGACCAGATCGCTTATGTTGACTTCAGCGAAGAAATCAAAAGCAACCACCCTGGAGGCAGTTCCGGAGAAACAATGACCATTTACTCAATTGTAAACTCCTTGACAGATGTAAGCGGGATCAATAAAGTGCAGATTTTAATAAAAGGCTCAAAAGTTGAGACCTTGGTGGGGCATGAAGACCTGACCCAGCCACTGAGCAAATATGAGAACCTTGTTAAAAAATAGTTTTCAATAGGTTAATTTGTAATTAATACTTGCTGAATGCAAGCAACTTATGCGGGAATGATTTGCCAGGGAGGCCTCCAAAATGTCTTTCAAGCGAACCCTGACCATAATGATGGTTTTTCTTATGCTTATTGCTGTAAGCGGTTGTTTTAAAACTGACAGCTCACCAAAAGATGTTTTTCAGACTGAAGACAAGGTCAAAATGGTCAGCAAGGCTGAAGGCGAAGATATTTTGGTTTATACCAACCTGGCCTGGAAAAAAAGCTTCTGGCATGGCATCAATCTTGGGGCCACTACTCCAGGTCACTCACCAGGTGAATTGAGCCCCAGCTACGATGATTATCGCCGCTGGTTTAATGATATAGCCGCCCTGGACGTACAGGTTATACGCATTTATACTATTCTCCCCCCCCATTTTTATCAGGCACTGGTCGATCACAACCAGAATGCTGATAGCAAGCTATGGTTCATACAGGGAATATGGCCGCCTGATGAAGAACTCATCAAGAAGCAAAATGCCTATCTTACTTCTATTACTAAATCATTTAAAAAAGAAATCTCTCTGGCTGTTCTGGCAGTTTACGGCCAGGGCAAGATTTCCCCTCAGGCAGGTAAAGCCAGTGGAGATTACAAAGCTAATGCCGCTCCCTATCTGTTAGCTTGGATGGCAGGTGCGGAATGGGATCCATACGCGGTCAATGAGACCAATAATAAAAATCCAGATATGAAGCAATTCAACGGCAAGTATTTTCGCACCTATACCATGGCCTCGCCTTTTGAAGTATGGCTGGCGGAAGCCTTGGATTATTTGGCCTGCGAAGAGATGAAGCTTAAGTGGCAGCATCCTATTTCTTTTGTTAATTGGGTTACAACCGATCCTTTGCCCCACCCGGATGAACCTTTGATACAGGAAGACTTCGCCTCAGTAGATCCTATACATATTGCTCCTACTGATGATTGGAAAGCCGGTTATTTTGCAGCTTACCATGTTTATCCTTACTATCCGGACAGTTTGCGCTATCAGAAAGACTACCAGAATTACATAGGCTTAAATGGTGAAAAAGACCCGTATGAAGCCTACCTGGTGCAATTACGCCAGCATCATGCCGGAATACCCTTTATAATTGCTGAGTTTGGCGTACCTTCTTCAAGGGGTATGGCGCATCGCGGGCCTATGAACCGCAATCAGGGATTACATACCGAAGCTGAGCAAGGACAGCAGACCATATCCATGTTTGAAGCTATGAAACGCGCCGGGGTGAACGGCGGAATTCTTTTTGAATGGCATGATGAATGGTTCAAGTTCACCTGGAACACCTGGGATTTGGAAATACCCAGTGATAGAAGGGCAATGTGGTACAATCGTCTTACCAATGAAGAGAATTTTGGCATACTGGCGGTTGAACCAGGCAGAGAAACTGTGGTCATCCTGGATGGAAAAAAGGAAGATTGGGATAAAAACCGCTACCTTAATACGGTTACACTTGATGATGGCAGCCAATTGATGGCTACCAGTGACGAAGGCTACCTATATATAGCTATTAAAAGATCCAAGGAATGGAATTTGCAGCAGGAGAAGCTAATCATTGGTTTTGATACTGTTCCTGGCGGGAACAGGAATGCCAGCCAGCACAATATAACCTTCCCCCAGGGTGTTGAATTTTTGCTCACTTTTTTTGACAATCAATCAGCCAATCTGCAGGTTGCCAGTTCTTACGACCAGCACACCTATTTATATGGATTACAAAAGAAGATGATACCCTTTGATCCAGTCTGGGAGATTGAAGACAATGGCATCTTCCTGCCCTGGAAACTATGTCTTAGCCGTGAGCTTATACTCCCTGCCAGCCAAGAGGTCATTCCCTTTGAGGAGTTGGAAATAGGCCAGCTTAAGGCGGGCACAACCGATACTGATTCCCCTGAATATAATAGCCTGGCAGACTTTTATGCCGGCCAAAACCTTATGGAGATTCGCATTCCCTGGATGATGCTGGGTTATACCGATCCCAGCAGCCATCAAGCCTGGCCTTATTTTTATCGCTACAAAATACCCCGGTTCTTCAGCACAACTTCACCGGGAGTCCACATTTATACGGTCATCTCCGACCCGGCAGATTCCGATCTGCTACGCGTTCAGTCTCCCCTTGCTTATAAATGGAACAGCTGGAACGAGCCCAATTATCATGAACGCAAGAAACAGAGTTACTACCTGTTGCAGTCTTATTTCAATAACCATTAGTTATTAATACTAGACCGCAAATTATCGTGATGCTGTGTAGTTATTTTAGAACTATTCTCCTCAACAAGTATAGGTTCTTTGATTTGGATTAATCCATAATGACCTAATTCTAAATTCAGTCTGATACGCAGTAAATCCCAGGCCATCTGCAGCGGTGATATTAACCGGTTGACCCGAGAGCCGGTACACTCAATTGCCTGAACCGCTACCTGTACGATTTCAAGATTTAGACTTCTGGCTAGAGCCAGAATTTCCACATCAAAAGCAAACCCGTTAAGTTTCTGACGGATGAAAATTTGCTGAGCTGCTTTTCGTTTAAAACCTTTGAGCCCACACTGAGTATCATGAAAACCGGGGAGAAGTATTGCCTGCACTAGGATATTAAAACTCTTGCCCATTAATCGGCGTAGTCGTGACTCACCTGCTATACGTTGTTCTATTGTGTTATGACGGACGGCGATAGCTACATCACTGCCGGAATGCAGAGCAGCTATAATTTGCTCAATATGTTCCAAGGTAAAGGTTTCATCTGCATCCACAAATACTACATATTCACCCTGGGAACGAACTATACCTGTATGTACTGCTGCACCTTTACCCATATTATTATTATGCTTAAGACACCGAATGAAAGGAAAATCATCGGCAATTCTTTGACATAAATTAAAGGTATCATCGTTACTACCATCATCAATCACCAGGATTTCCACCGGATAACGATTGATAACTGATTCTGCCAAGCGTCGTAAGCGCTTGGGCAATCTGGCTGACTCATTATAGGCTGGAATTATAATAGTAACAACACCTGCAATAATTGGGGGAAAAACGTCTTCGTTTATATACTTCAATACAATAGGCTTAAATACCCAATAACGGTATAACACAAAGTTCCAGGTAGACGAAAAGCAAGCTCCTAATATTTTGCCTCCATTAAGCACCAAGTAAACAGAAACATGCATCCAGGGTGATAAATAGGACACTCCGGTAACCACCAGGCTGTTTATTAACATTCCCAGTGTTGATGCAATCACAAATTTGAGCACCGGTTGCTCGGAACGCTGCTGGTCAGATATAAAAGTCCAATTACGATTCATTAAATAGCTATTAGTAGCTGCCAGACCAACCGCCAGCATGTTAATTAGTCCAATCCGCCAGCCCTCGTGTATTCCAGTAATATACACCAGCATATTGAATAAACCATAATCGATTATAGTATTAATAAATCCGGTTACTCCAAACCTAAAAATCTGCCGGTACAAAGAGTCCATATTAACTAAACACCTTTTCAATTAAAATACCATTTTGCCGCTAAATGCTTGGTGAGCCCCGTTTTTTTAATTCCTTTACGACTTCCTTTACGCGCTGGGATTGATTAAGTGGACATATCAGGAGTCCATCAGACGTATTAATGATAGCTGTCGCCTCCATCCCTACCACTGCGGTTTGCTGTTCTTCTCCATATATTAAGCAGTCTTTACAATCAATTACAACTTGTTGTCCAAATACCACATTGCCATGTTTATCCTTGGGGTTAAGTGCAAAAAAACTTTGCCAGTTGCCCACATCACTCCACCCAAACGAAGAAGGGATTACAAAAGCCTTATCCGTCTTTTCCATAACTGCGTAATCAATAGACTTGGATTCGGTTTGGCTATAGGCAATTTTTACTGCACTTCGATCTAAAGGATCACATAATAAAAACGGCTCCAAAACCTCCGGACACCAAAGCCTGCCTTCCTCCAATAACACTCGTAAATGAAATGCAAACATACCACTATTCCATAAAAATTGTCCGCTTTTAAAATATTCTTCAGCCCTGGCCTGATCAGGCTTTTCAACAAATGCTGCTACCGGCTGTGATTGGGACAAATCACAGCTTTTCTTTATCTTAATATAGCCATAACCAGTTTCAGCATGAGTAGGCCTGATACCAAAAGTAACCAGAGCACCTTCCTCCGCTTTAGCAATACCTCTTTGCATTGTATATTGGAATTCTTTCTCCGCAGTTATCAAATGATCTGAAGGCAAAACCAGCAAAACTATATCATCACCATATCTTTGCTGGCATAGACGAGCTGCCCAAAAGATTGCAGGCGCAGTATTTTTAGCGAAGGGTTCTGCCATTACTTCAATGAAAGCTTTACTTGCTTTTGGGTCAGATATTTCATTCCGCAATGTTTCAACTTGCTGTATTACGTGATGATAATGTTCCTGCCCGGTTATAATTAATTGATTTTCTGGAGGAATAAAAGGGAATAAACGTCTGCAGGTTTCCTGCAGCATAGTTCGTTGCCCGGTCAGTGACAGAAATTGTTTAGGCATCTTTTCCCGGCTTAAAGGCCACAATCTGCTGCCGTTTCCTCCAGCTAAGATTAAGGCTATGGTTTTTATACTGTCATTTTTCATCATTTACCATCCCTAATATTTTAGTTTTTCTGACATTACTTAAAATATGAAATTGTTCCAATCAACCTAATAATAAGCTTGAAAAAAAGCCAACTTCGTGATATTCTCACATTGCATTAATCGACGATGTTGCAAAGATATAAATACTTATACTGTGATTAATTCTATATCAATTGGCATACCAACACTAACGATATTTAAAGAAATACTAGCATTTAGGAAGTGTACGGTAATGAAGGACGAAAACTCCTCCCCATATACTTTGAGTATAATAATACCCACATATAATGAAAAAAAAAATGTTTTGCATGTTGCCGAGCAAATTCGTTCTATACTTACCAATTATGAACTGATTTTTGTAGACGATAGTAATGATAATACTCCCGAGTTTCTTGAATATCTGACTACTATTGATCTTCGAGTAAAATATGAACATCGTCAAAATGAACGGGGATTAGGAACCGCTGTAGTAAGAGGTTTCGAACTTGCCACCTGCGACATAATTGCAGTTTTAGATGCAGACTTGCAGCACCCTCCGGAAACATTAGTTACGATGCTTAAAGCTATTGAAGACGGCGCCGATATTGTAATCCCCAGTCGCTTCATTTCCGGCGGAAATGATGGAGGACTAAATCCAGCTCGTAAAATCATCTCAGCCACCGCGCGTTATTTGGGCAAGGCTTTTCTAAGCAAACTTCGCCCTATAAGTGATGCAACCAGTGGTTTCTTTATGTTCCGAAAAGAGGTTATTCAAGGAATTGGCTTGAAACCAATAGGGTGGAAAATCCTCATCGAAATACTGGCTCGCGGGAAATACCATCAGGTAACTGAAATCCCTTATCATTTTCAAGCTAGGGCTGCCGGAGATTCTAAAATGTCTGGCAAGGAACAATTAAATTACCTGCGTCATCTGTTTTTGCTTCTTAAAGACAGCCCTGAAGACAGACGATTCTATTGTTTTGCATTGGTAGGTCTATCCGGTGTTTTTGTCAACATGTTTATCTATTACATACTAACCACTTTTAGGGTTGAAGTTAGAACCGCCGGTTTAATTTCCGGCTTTGCAGCCATGTTATTAAACTTTGTGCTTAATGATAAAATCACCTGGGCCAATGTGAAAAACAATGCCATCTGGATAAGAGGTATGAAATATATTATTACCTCCCTGATCGGAATCGGAATCAATGTATCCGTATTAGGGCTGTTATACTATAAACTGCAGTTTCATCACCTGACTGCCAACTTTATTGGAATTCTTTCGGCTGTAGCCTGGAACTACTCCATCAACTGTATCTGGACCTGGCGTTCAAACCGGGAAAACCCTAAAGCTGTGGTAGTAAGATGGCCTGCTCGGATATGATTGATATGATCCGGTTTGTTTGTTCTTGACTAACCTCAGACAGGTTATCCCCCTATGCTTTCTACTGCTCTCTTAAGCTGTATTTCAGCCGCGTCAAAGAATCCCATTAAATACTCCCACCGCCAACAGATAATAAGTAGCATGAGAATGGCCAATAATGACATTCCTATCCCCAACCATCCTACCCAACCCAAACCGTAATTGAATTCCACCGTATGCTGACCGGCTGGTAAATCAATTAAAATCAAGTTTTCAACGCTTTTTACCTCCAGTGGTATTCCATCCAATGTTGCTTTCCAACGTGGTGTATAAGTCACCGATATCATAATTGGCAAAGGTTCCTGAGAGTTGTAATCAAAGCAGAAACTTTTATGATCCCATGTAAATCCGGATACTGGAAAGACTTTAGGAATTATTTCTTTATTCGGATTACCTAAATCCATAAGCTTTTCCAACAGCGACTTAACATTGGAGCTGTCATAAGAACTTTCCGTCAATCCCCTGCTCCACTTTAATTCAGAATCCAAATGAAGACCCAGGGTCATTCCAACAAAGTAAACCTTGCTGCTGCCAACCTTTTTGCTGCCTATAACCGGTACACGCTTCCCTCCACTCTGCATTTCCATCCAAACTTCATCCAGATTCCCCATAGCAGGAAACTGCCCGCTCGTAATGGGATTAAGGGAAATACTCTGGTTAAACAGGCTGTCCTCAGTTGGAACCAACTGAGCATTTTCCGCTATCGGTTCCATATAAGGAATAACCCCTAACAATGACGTAGGTTTAGCATCCTCCATTTCAACAACCACTATTTTCCCTTCCTCCGCCAGTTCTTCCACTATCTTGGTAAATTTATCGGAATCTTTGATCTCAGGCTGACTTAAATAAATTAGATTATAACTACTCATTTCCTCTATTGAATAATCCTCCAAGAAGTTTGACCTGCCCTGAACCAGCCAGGGGAAGCTTACTATTAATCCCGGGGAGCTTTTCCCAATAGCAATAGCATTGCGCTCGTATATGTACAAATAGGATGACTCTGAATTGCTAATAAACATGGTTTTTATTTGATCCCTTTTCACTTCATTAAAGCCATTCCTGGTAAGACTATTGATAGCAGAAAAGAAATCATTTTGTATAAAGACGGATCTTGAATTCCATTGCAGCAGATTTTTCAACACATAGTCGCCACAATCAGCCGCTATAGCAATATTATGAAGCCATATGGCACGATTATGAGGGGTACCTTCAATATTCCAGCCTGTAGTAACGTTGTATCCTCTTGTCATAGGAAAATAGGTGGTTTCCGGTCCACATACCATGAGCCAGGAAATGCGGCCGTTATCAAAGCTGCCCCCATTTGATGGCAGTAAACTAAGGTCATCCCTTATTTCCTGAAATGGTTCAGACCTCATTTCCACCAGACGGGGATTAATATCTACCATAACAACTGCTGCAATAGCAGCTATGAGAATAATTCTTAATATCCGATAAAAACCTGAGTTGCATTTTTCCCACAGGTCTCGTAAAAATATTGCAGCTAAAATCGCTACTATAATTGCGGCATAACTTAAAAAGCGCCCAGCCAAAATCTCTTCATGAAAAGGAACATATTTGAAAAACGGTAGGTTATTGCCCATCGAAAGGATAATAGCGCTCAACAGAGAAACTGCCCCGGACATTCTCAGGTCATTTATATCCAGTTTACGGGGGTTGGTGTGCGCGGGAAATGAAATATCATCTTCGTTCTTTGTATTTTTAAAAAATATCAATGATGCCATAGCCAGCAATAATAATATTGGGCTAAAATAATGAAATGCTTCAAAACCTCTATAATAGGTAGTAAACCATCTTAAATCAGCTGTATCATCCATCCAGTTTCCCGGCAGCATATATGGTATGGCCGGATTTTCTAAATGAGTAACCCCCGGAATCCACCAGAATGATACCAGCGTAGCTCCGAGGCCAACCGCCCCTATCCAGATTAATAAAACTCGAAACTCAATCCTTTTTAATAGAAAAAGCGTAAGCACTAGTATTCCAATTGCCCAACTGACCACAAAAGCATGCATAGCATGGGATAGTATTAGCGCCGCTGCCGCTAAACTAACCCACATTACCCGCCAGGGCTTGGTTTTTTCCACTAACAAAAGAGTTGCTGCTAAAAGCCATGGCGAGATAGCAAAAATTGCCCCCTGGGGCATTGTTCCTTTGGATATAAGAGAACCAAGTATATAAGGATGAATCACATAAATAATCCCTGCTATTATTCCCACAAGAGAACCGACCCAGCGGTAACATATATACCATACACCCATAGCTCCGATTAATAAGAAAGATATCGCGTAAAATTTGAATGTTATCATAACATTGTCAAATAATATTTGAACCGGGGCGAGAGTAAAATAGGTGAGGGGAGGATAATACTGTGCTACGGTTGCACCGTTATACCAGAATGAAAACCAGGACGGCCAATTAAAATCTTTAAGACAGTTGGCAATATACTCTATTTTGGCTAGATGCCCCATACCATCAACAGTAATAGGATAATAGCTATTTGGTGCACTTAGCAAAGGCCATTGGGCAAAAATCAAAGCCACAGCAACAACCAAAATGCATAGCCAAGCTTCGGCAATACCTCTCCAACTAATATAAAATCCAGTTTTTTTTATTATCTTATCATTTTCAGAATTCTTCCCCATCATACCTATGCCTCCAGCTTGGTTGCTTTTTACCAATGTTTACGAGATTAAATAACTCCCAGCTAAAACATATCACTGCGGGTAAATAATAAAATGGTCATCTCCATATTTTATCAATTCTGTCTTGTACTGCGTGATATTCATCCTTAAGAGCGCATATTATTTGATCCACCGGATCACTGACCTTCCAACTTCGGGCTTCGGTCAAAGCCAATATAATTCCGGCTAGACGGAACCAGTAGGTTAAATATCTATATATAGGCATAAAGAATATGACCCAGAATATTCGTCGGAGTTCTTCTCGGTATTCGGGAGGAGAACTCCGATAAGCAACCGAGAAAGTTGTTATTTCAAGCACTAAATAACATATGAATAACCCAAACATAGCAATTACTATAGTTGGCAGGGGATAGCCCAGGAAGTACATAAACGGTAACAGAAAAGTCCAGCAAAGTCTCAAAAAGGCTATGGAGTGGTCTGATAACAGAATACGTCCGGTAAAATCCTGTAAAGCTTCAATAATAGTTGGGGTTTTTTCATAGTAAGTACTCATAACTTCGATTTCACCCCGCTGCCAGCGCACCCGCTGTGAATATAGACGGGTTATTGATTCAATAGGCTCTACATAAGCAATAGATTTGGAAACAAAACCAATCCGACCCTGGCTGTTACCCAAAGCTTTACGGATATTAAATGTCAGATCCGTGTCCTCTGATACAGTACGTTCCTGATACAAGAATGACTGAAGAAGGACGTCACGACGAAATATTGAAAAAGCACCCGAAAGAGTAAATAAAGAATTTTTTAAATTCTGGTAACGCCGGCCCACATCAAAAGCAACCAGGTACTCAATCACCTCACAGTAGTTAATCATATCAATAAAATTTGAGTTTTCACCCAGCACTTTATCCACCCGCACCGCTCCAGTGGCTGCCACAATAGTTGGATCAGCTTCAAAAGTCTTTACCACATTTATGACTGCCTCCGGATCAAGCCACACATCAGCATCTACGTTTATCATGTAGGTGCCCTGGCCCGAATATATCCCAGCATTCAAGGCAATTGACTTTCCCGCTCTATCCAATGAACTCCACATTACCTGCATATCAGGGTGCTCGAAATGAAACTCCTGAAACATATCAAAGCTCTCATCCTTACTGCCATTATTAACACATATTACTTCCATACAGTCCACTGGATATGTCTGATTAGCCAAAGATTGCAAGCATTTATAGAGGGTATCTGCTGAATCATGTACAGGTACCACTAAGGTAACATAAGGAAAATACTTCAGTTCCTCCACCATTTCTGAGGACTGTTCCCCTTCAAAACTAAAAGTAAGCAAATATACCAGAGTAGTGGATACATCTATCAAGAGAGGAACTAATAACCAAATCCCCCAGAATAGGCCGAAAGATACCGCCTGCTCAAGAAGTAGCTCAAGCATCCTTTAAAAACTCCTTTACCCTTTTTAGAGTTGGTTTGGTCATAATTGTCCAATAAAGCGCAATAATCATAACAAAAA
>JAQVWS010000109.1 GCA_028709585.1 Syntrophomonas sp.
TGGAGCCTGGTCTACTCTAGTCAAACTCACTACTCCTACAGTTAGAGCTCAATCTCAAACCGCAACTACTATAACAATACAGCTTAATATAGACTCTCGCGCTCAAACTTGTTATTGTAACTTGCAAAGACTTAGTGATGATGCGGAATTGCGCGATGGAATTTCCAACAACGGGTATTTTGAATTCACAGGTTTGACCCCCAACACCGCTTATTATATATGGTGTTCCGTAACGGCAAGTGGCTACGGTCAATCAGATTCGGCTAGGTACGGTAATTATACAACAGATCCTATACCGCAACCGAGCACATTTAACTGGACCTATGCCAAGACACAGGGCAACGATTTTTATCTTCATCATTCAGAATGGAACTCTCTCATTGAAACCGTACAGCAATGGTACGCTTACAAGGGTTATTCGTCATACACGCCGACGATGTATACCAGAAGTGCCGGGCAGGATTTCAGGGCAGTTGACGATTACAACCGGGTTAAGAATACGATAGGATGGTTTTTCAACAACAGCAATCCGGAATCAGGCAGCGGCCGCGCCAATAAAGTGCCGGGGGATGATATTTCTGCAGAAGACCTCAACTGGTTAGTATACAAGGTGAACAGTATTACATAGAGAAAGGATGAATAGAAAATGGATAAGGTTGTAATTGAGCTAACACAGCCGGCTACACAGAATCTATTGGGCTTCCTTAACCGGGTCCAGCTCAGCGGGTCAGAGGTTCCCGCCTATATTGAACTTATGCAGATGATTCAACAAGGGATCAGAAAAGGTAATGACTAGCTGCAGCTAACTTAATTTCATTTTCAGTGTGACCGCCAATAAAGGGCGGATTTTTTATTTTCTGTAATTAAGAGGGTGGTAAGTAGATTGGAAACTCAACTTAACAGAAAGAAGGGATCAAATATGAAAGATACTAACACCATACAGCTTACCTTTGCAGTCATCGGGGGCTGGCTCGGGTTTTTCCTGGGCGGCTTTGATGGTTTTATTTATGCCCTGGTTGCTTTTGTGGTGATTGACTACATCACCGGTGTAATGGCTGCAATATTGAACAAAAAGCTATCCAGTGAAATTGGAGCCCGAGGGATATTCAAGAAGGTCCTGATTTTTTTGATGGTAGGTATCGGCAATACCATTGATAGTTATCTGATTGGTAGCGGGAGTACCATCCGTACAGCCGTTATTTTTTTCTACTTATCCAATGAAGGTATCAGCATCATAGAAAACGCTGCAGTAATCGGCCTGCCGGTACCTGATAAACTCAAGACAGTACTGGAGCAGTTGAGCAAGGGGGAGAAAAACAATGGCTAGATTATGTTTTGATTACGGCCACGGAGGAACAGATCCGGGGGCTGTGTATATAGGAAGAAAGGAAGCTAATGATGTATTAAGCCTGGGCCGATCGGTAGCGGAAATACTGAGACGTCACGGAGTAGTGGTGGATGAGACCAGAACGTCTAATACTACAGAAAGTCTTAATGCCAGAAGTAATTTTGAAAACAGGGGTGCCTACGATTACTTTATATCCTTTCACCGCAATGCTGTCCAGCCAGAGCAAGCCGCCGGGGTTGAAACCTATACCTGTATCAATCCGGGCGTGAAATCCAAGGAACTGGCAGCAAAGCTGCAAAGCGCCCTGGTAGGAGTGGGATTCAAGGATCGCGGTGTTAAAACTGCCAATTTTTATGTCCTTAGAAAAACAAAAGCTCCGGCAGTCCTGATTGAAATCGGCTTCATAGACAACAGCCTGGATAACGCTTTGTTTGACAGTAAGCGGGCTGAAATCGTTCAGGCGATTGCCGGGGCTATCCTTTCCCAGCTGAGGCTGGCTTCTGCAAAGGATAGCCTGAAAGAAGCCCTGGATGTGTTAGCGAGAAACGGCATATTAAAATCCCCTGACTACTGGCTGGAGCATGCCAGAACAGGCCAAAACGCAAATGGTGAATATGCCGGGACGCTGATTGAAAGAATGGCCGAGTACATTTCATCCCGATAACCTTAATGGTTATCATCTGCAAGAACTGCCCGTGGAACAAATCGCTCTGTGGGCTTCTTCTATTTTAACAAAACCTAATACTGACTGCCAAACTTGCCGGGTGACTGATTTCATCCGGCGTTTTTTTACTTTAAACCTAAGCTATCAGTACTCAAACTACCCCTCGTTGTCCTGTGGATTGTGAGGGAATGATTCATGCCCTCCGAAGGGAGGAACCGATATGAACGGCTTGCAAAAAGAGCAAATTACTCTTCTTCGCGCGGGGAGTAAGAGTTACGCTATTATAGCGAATACCTTGGGTTTATCCATAAACACGGTGAAGTCTTACTGTCGTAGAAATAACCTGGGCGGAAACGCTACTATAATGTCTGAACCCATGGATGGTAAATTTTGCTTCCAGTGCGGAATGCTGCTTAAACAGACCAGCGGAAAGAAGCAGAAACGATTCTGTTCGGACAAGTGCCGCATAGCGTGGTGGAACGCCCACCCGGAGGAAGTGAATCACAAAACCGTCCGGGCGTTTACCTGTCAGACTTGTGGCCAGAACTTTGAGACCTATGGTAAACGAGAGCGCAAATACTGTTCCCGCACCTGTTACGGCAAGTCAAAGGCGGTGCGGCATGAATAAGGAAACGGCACTCATTAATTACAAAACCGCTATGATAATCTTTCGGAAACTCTTTGACAACGGCACCATCACCCAAGATGAACTGATCATAATTGCTAGTATAATCGCCGATAAATATGGGCTCCCATCGTTAAGTATATATCGCTGCAGCGCTTGATAATATGGGCGTTCAGAGCGAATATGTCATAACGGAAGGAGGTCCATATGGATAGAATCATTACAAAAGTTACTCACCCGGTATCGCCTCTTCTGGCAAAATCAAAGGTTGCCGCATACGCCCGCGTATCATCCGGGAAAGATGCCATGCTTAATTCTCTAGCTGCTCAAGTTAGCTATTACAGCAAGCTCATTCAGCAGAGGCCTGATTGGGAATATGTAGGGGTATACGCAGATGAAGCACTGACTGGCACCAAGGACAGCCGTCCGGAGTTTCAACGTCTGCTCGCCAACTGCAAAGATGGAAAGATTGATATAGTGATTACCAAATCTATATCACGCTTTGCCCGTAACACGGTAACACTACTTGAAACCGTGCGGGAATTAAAACTGCTCGGCATAGATGTATATTTTGAGGAGCAGAATATCCACTCCATAAGCGGGGACGGAGAACTGATGCTAACCATCCTGGCATCCTACGCCCAGGAGGAAAGCCGCTCGGTCAGTGAAAACTGCAAGTGGCAGGTAAGAAACGGTTTTAAAAAGGGCAAAGCCAACAATATGACCCTGCTGGGGTACCGTTACATTAATAAGGAACTGGTCATTATTCCTGAAGAAGCAGAAATCGTTCAAATGATTTTTACAGATTACTTGAGTGGTATGGGCAAAAACTCCATTATGAAGAAACTCAATGCAGCGGGAAAGGTAACTAGGCATGGTAAAGCCTGGACCGAGGAAGGCGTCCGCCGCATATTACGCAATGAAAAGTATACTGGCGATCTGCTCTTGCAGAAAACATATGTTTCGGATCATCTGACCAAAAAGAAATGCTATAACCAGGGTGAACTGCCGCAGTACTTTGTCAGCAGTAGCCACGAAGCCATTATCGACCGAGAAACCTTTGGAAAAGTACAGGAAAAGTTAAAAAAGCGAGAGGCACAGCACAAACCTACCTCTGAAGCTTTGTACACCTACCCCTTTACAGGTAAATTAGTATGTTCAATCTGTGGCAAGCATTACCGCCGCAGAATTGCCAATACTGGCAGCAAGTATGCTCAGCCAGTCTGGATATGTTCAACTTTTAAGCAGCATGGGAAAGCAGCCTGCCCTTCCAAGCAAATACCGGAAACCGTGCTCTATATGGCCAGCGCGGAGGTTATCGGACTCTCGGAATTTGACCAAGGAATCTTTAATGAAAGAGTCCAAGAAATCCAAATAGCTAGTTCCAATAGACTGAGCTTCGTTTTCCGCGACGGCCATACAACTGAAAAAGTCTGGCAGGACAGGTCGCGCAGTGAAAGCTGGACAGAGGATATGCGCCAGGCAGCGCGGGAAAAAGCGAAGGGAGGTAGATGATATGGCAAGCGTAAGGATTATTCCAGCAACCATCCAGCAGCATTACGCTCATGGTGCTACGCTAACCGCCAAACGCCGGGCAGCAGCTTATGCCCGTGTTTCTACCGACAGCGATGAGCAGCTTACCAGCTACGAAGCCCAGGTAGACTATTACACAAAATATATTAAAGAGCGTGCTGATTGGGAATTTGTTGGGATCTACACCGATGAAGGCATAAGCGCCACGAACACCAAGAAACGTGATGGCTTTAAGCAGATGGTCGCCGATGCACTGGACGGCAAGATTGATTTAATTATAACCAAATCAGTCAGCCGCTTCGCTAGAAATACGGTAGATTCTCTGGTTACGGTACGTCAGCTTAAAGAAAAAGGCATAGAGGTCTATTTTGAGAAAGAGAACATTTATACATTAGACAGTAAGGGCGAGCTGCTGATCACTATCATGTCTAGCCTGGCCCAGGAAGAGAGCCGCTCCATCAGCGAGAACGTAACCTGGGGCCAGCGTAAAAGAATGGCAGACGGTAAGATCAGCCTGCCCTACCGCCATTTCCTAGGCTATGAAAAGGGTGAAGACGGCCTGCCCAAAATTGTTGAGTCGGAGGCTAAGATTGTCCGCATGATTTTCAGGCTTTTCATGGAAGGCAAAACACCATCAGCAATTGCGAAGTGCCTTGTCAGCCAGGGTATCCCGTCTCCGGCCGGCAAAACCACCTGGCAGGTGGGCACAATAAACAGTATTCTCAGCAACGAAAAATACAAAGGCGATGCCCTTCTGCAGAAGAGCTTCACAGTGGATTTCCTTACCAAAACCACCAAAGTTAATGAGGGCGAGGTTCCTCAATACTATGTTCAGAACAGCTATCCTGCTATCATTCCTCCGGATGAATTCGATGCGGTGCAGGCTGAAATAGAGCGGCGCAAAAAGCTCGGCAGACCAGTAAGTTGTCACAGCCCGTTCTCAGCGAAAATAATCTGCGGAGAATGTGGTGGCTTTTACGGTTCCAAGGTTTGGGGCTCCAACACCAAGTACCGCCGTACTATTTGGCGATGCAATGAGAAGTACAAAGGCGAAAAACCCTGCCAAACGCCTCATCTTAATGAAGATGATATTAAACAGCGTTTTTTAGCGGCATTCAATGTAGTAATGGGCGGCCGCGAGGAACTGCTGTCCAACTGCCGTCTTGCCCAGCAAGTCCTGTGCAACTGTACGGCAATTGATGCAGAAATAGCCGAGCGGCAGCGCGAGATTGAGGTTGTTGCCGAACTGACAAGGAAATCCATTTATGAGAATGCGTGCGTCGCAGTCGACCAGAACGAATTTAATGAACGCCACAGCGGATACATGGAGCGACATCAAAATGCTGCCGAAAGAATTGCCAGCTTGGAAGCCCAGCGCCGGGAACGGCAGAACAAATTGATAATATTGGACAAGTATATTAAAGAAATTGAATCCCGCCCCCTGGTGATTGAGGAGTTCGATGATAAACTTTGGATGGCTTCTGTTGACAAGGTTACTGTGACGCCGGAAGGAAAGTTGATTTTCTGCTTTAAGGACGGAACGGAAATCGAAGGATAACTAACCTCCCAAAAACCAGCCTGCTAATCGGTTTTCTGCCGGTTTGCAGGCTGTTTATTCGAGTGCATGTTTTCCTCGTATCGGCGAGTAGTACGGAAGAATATAGGTGTACTCATTGCCGTTGATAAAGTACATAATCATTCTCCGATCCCGCATAATAACTACCTGCTCCAGCATGATCCGCCATGCCGCTTCGCTGAATGGGATCTCCTTGGGCGAAGCTTCCAGAAATTCGGGAATATAATCCGTAATCATCTGCTTGCGTTCTGCTTTAGAGACGGATTTGTCTGCCCGAATTGATGAAAAAACCATCCTGCAGCAAACTTCCACCAATTCAGGATTGTTTTTTATTATTGACTGTACTGCTTCGTTAAATGCATAGATGATTACTTCTTCATACAAATGAGGTGTTTTACAGTTTTCAGCGCGGTCATATCTATGGTTACATTTCCAAACAAAATGATGGTACTTTTTGTTATCGCGATAACTGCTTACAGGTTTCCGGCCATACTTCCCACCACAATCGCCACAGATAATTCGATTAGCGAAGGTATTGTGGCTTGGATTGTCCTTTTCAGGTAGGTTTAATCTGCTCTGAACCTCGTCGAACACTTCCTTGCTGACAATGGGTTCATGATCGCTTTCGATATAGTATTGCGGCAATTCGCCCTTATTTTTATGCGACTTCTTCGAAATAAAGTCTTCAGTATATGTTTTCTGAAGTAATGCAGCTCCATAATATTTTTCATTGGTAAGAACGCTTATTACCGTATTTACCTGCCACGTTCGCTTGCCGGCAGGCGAAGGTACCCCTTCTGCTTTTAGAATGGCTGCAATGTTGGAGGGGGTCCGGCCTTCCAGGAACAACCTGTATATGTACCGAATAATTCTGGCTTCCTCTGCCACAATTTCAGGTTTATTATCTGCCCCCTTTTGATAACCGAGAAACTGTTTATAAGGCAATGAGTATTTTCCGTCAGCCATTCTCTTACGACAGCCCCACTTCACGTTTTCGGAGATGGACCGGCTTTCCTCCTGCGCCATACTGGAAAGCAAAGTTATCATGAACTCCCCTTTGCTGTCAAAGGTAAAAATCTGCTCCTTTTCAAAATAGACTTCCACGCCTTTATCCTTCAGTAATCGAATTGTACTAAGACTGTCCACCGTATTCCGGGCAAAGCGGGAGATCGACTTGGTTATGATAAGATCAAAACATCCATCCAGCGCATCCTCGACCATACGGTTAAAGCCCTCTCGTTTCTTGCGGGAAACCCCGGATATGCCTTCATCAACATATATCCCCGCAAATTCCCAATTGGGATATGCCAGGATATAATTGGTGTAGTAATCCCTCTGCGCCTGAAAACTGACCAGTTGCTCTTCACTGGAAGTTGATACACGGGCATATGCCGCGACCCGACGCTTTTTGATTTGCCCCACGGTATCAGGAGCAATTATGGGACGAGCGGCAATCTTAATTACTTTACGTTCCATGAATAACTCCGCCCTACTCCAGCTGACCAACCAGCGGTTTTAGCTTATTAACCAGCTTTTTGCGGATGGCTTCCTTCTCGGAGCCGTTGATAAGCCCCTTCACCTCCATGCCATCAAGTAGTATTTTGATAAGCCGATATTTCATTTCGTTTTCCGCTTGCTTCTGATTCATATCATTCTCCTTGGATTTTTAACCGTAGTAATCGCTTAAAAGAATAACAATGTCAAATAATAATTTTTTCATTTTTGCACACCCCTATTTGGACACCCCTGCTAAGGTACTGCCCCCCAACCTCCGTACAGTGAAAATGCACACCCTTGTATAGTTTTGGACAAGCTGGATAAAATAATGATGCTTTTACCGATGAGCAGGATAGGGCAACGCAGGAGTGCGACCCGAGCGG
>JAQVWS010000110.1 GCA_028709585.1 Syntrophomonas sp.
AACGATCCGAGATATAAAGAAATTCACAGCTTGGTGCGAAGGCCGGGCAATTTACATAAGGCTAAGTTAGTTGAACACATTATAGATTTTGATAACCTGGACAAAATGAATCTTGATGTAAAAATAGACGACATTTTTTGTACATTGGGGACAACTATCAAGAAAGCCAGTTCCCGGGAGAAGTTTTACCGCGTATACTTTACTTATGTTGTCGAACTAGCCCGTCTGGCGAAGACATTAGGGGACCGAAGCTTCCTAGTTGTTTCAGCTCTGGGAGCTAATCCGCAATCCCGCATCTTTTACAATCGAGTAAAAGGTGAAATGGAGGAAGCAGTCAAGGAAGTGCCGCTAAAAACCATTTATATATTTCGACCTTCAGTGCTGGCTGGATCAAGAAAAGAAGCCAGGTGGGGGGAAATAGCTGCGGCCAGTCTGCTCAGGGTTCTGGCCCCCGTGATGGTCGGCCCCTTGCGCAAATACCGGGTGACGAATGCAAGCCATTTGGCCTGGGCAATGCTGCGTGCTGCCAAGGAATGCCCGGCAGGGGTTAATACTGTCGAAGCCGATGCCATTTTTGAGATGGTACAGATGAAATAAAAATGCGAGCACATGAGCCCCTGGCCGTACTCATTTATATACAGGAAGCTCCTTTCGTCGGGCAATGAATAATGTACTACTAATAGAGATTCCACTGCGAAAAGTATTATTTATAGATAGTAAACCGTAGGGGAGACTTCAGTCTCCCCCAATACCGCCATCATGTGGCTAACCGGAGACTAAAGTCTCCTCTACAGATAACTCCTTTACAGATAACTCCTCTACAGATATCAAAATTGGGGTTTTCGCAGTGGAATCTTATAAAGAAGAAAAATAAGTGCAACAAATATCGGCTGACTATCGCACCCTGATTGAGTATGAATATTATCGGATTGGGCATACCATTTATAACCCACCAAGGGAGTGATTATATGCAGGATAGGCAAGACGAGAATAAATTTGAACTGGCTACATTTGCCGGAGGGTGCTTTTGGTGCATGGTAGCACCATTTGAACAACTGCCGGGAGTAATTAAGGTGGTATCAGGCTATACGGGTGGATATAGGGAAAACCCCACATATGAAGAAGTTTGTCATGATGATACCGGACATTATGAGGCAGTGCAGGTAACTTTTGATCCGAATAAAACTGACTATACAGAACTGCTCAAGATTTATTGGCAGCAGACTGACCCTACTGATGCAGAGGGCCAGTTTTATGATCGAGGGACATCTTATCGTCCCGCGGTCTTTTATCATAATGAAGATCAAAAAAGTGAAGCAGAAACTTTTAAACAGGGTCTGGTGGAGAGCAAACGCTTTAATAAGCCAATTGTTACTCCGATTCTGCCCGCGGCTAAATTCTACCCGGCAGAAGATTATCACCAGGCCTATCACCGTAAACAACCCCAACATTATGAGAGGTATAAAAGATTTTCGGGGCGGGACACCTTCAAACAAAAGTACTGGAGCAATAACAAAGAATTAATAAAAAAGAACTTGACCCCGCTGCAACATGAAGTTACACAAAGAAAAGGGACTGAACCACCTTTCAATAATGAATACTGGGACAACCGAAGGCCTGGTTTATACGTTGATATAATATCCGGAGAGCCACTTTTCAGTTCCCTGGATAAATTTGATTCCGGATGCGGCTGGCCAAGTTTCACTCAGCCAATTGAAAAAAATAATATTAAAGAAAAAGAGGATTTGAGTCATTTTATGATTCGTACCGAAGTGCGCAGCCGTGAGGCTGATTCACATCTGGGTCATGTCTTCAACGATGGCCCGGCACCAAACGGTTTGCGTTATTGCATTAATTCTGCCGCATTACGTTTTATTCCAGTTGAAGGATTGGAAAAAGAAGGCTATAAAGAATTCCTGGACTTCTTTGCGTAAACTTACATAACGCTGTCCGTGGTGTTCTGCAAAAAAGATATCAAAGCATTTCTGATATCCCGTAATGCTGCCAAATTAAGCCCCTTGCAATCAGCGCAAAAAGCAGGTACAATAAGTGGGCGAAATAGAATTAAGAATTGCCGTGCTAGATGGGGAATTAGCGGTGCCCTGTAACCTGCAACCCGCTATAGCAGGATCGAATTCCTGAGCTGAGGGCATATCCTTGTAGGGTCCGGCTTGAATAAGTGTCGAAGATGTTTGGGTCCTGCGCAACGGGACACCTTGAACTGTGTCAGGTCCGGAAGGAAGCAGCACTAAAGGGTTCATTCCGTGTGACGGAGGGCAGCCTGAACGGAGCCAACTGTTCAAGCATCGCCTGGAAGGAATTTTCGAGGCCAGGTGCACGGCATTATAATTTTACAAAGAGCAGGTTAATAAACCTGTATTTTTTATATAATTTTTTAGGTTACCGGGAGAAAAACTATATAATAGAATAAATACCGTTTATCATAAAGCCAATAGCGTAAAGGTTTTAGGATTGTAGGGGGCAAGTTCAGTGGCATATTTAGCCTTATATCGGGTATGGAGACCCCAGAAGTTTCAAGAAGTAGTAGGTCAGGAGCAGACGGTTACGGCTCTCAGAAATTCTGTCCGTGAAAATCGCTTAACCCATGCTTATCTTTTCTCCGGGCCGAGGGGAACTGGTAAGACCAGTCTGGCCAAAATCCTAGCCAAAGCTGTGAATTGTGAAAACCAGCAAGATGGTGAGCCTTGCAATATCTGTAGCTCCTGCCAGGATATTAACAATGGTAATTTTATGGATGTTATCGAGATAGATGCTGCCTCCAACCGGGGTATTGACGAAATCCGTGATTTGCGAGAAAAGGTGCGAATACTGCCGGCTCAGGGCAAGAAAAAAGTTTATATAATAGATGAAGTACATATGTTGACGACCGAAGCATTCAATGCCTTGTTAAAGACATTGGAAGAACCCCCCGAATCAGTAGTTTTTGTACTGGCTACAACTGAACTGCACAAAATCCCCAGCACTATCCTGTCCCGTTGCCAGAAGTATAATTTCAGACGGTTGACCCTGCCCCAGATAAATACACGTTTGAAAGACGTTGCGAAAAGCAATGGAATCAAATTTGATGACGAGGCATTGGCACTAATTGCCCGGCGGGCTAACGGTGGTATGCGTGATGCTCTGGGGATGCTGGATCAACTTTATTCATATAAGGATAGCCATATTACCCGAGAAGATGTACTAGAGGTACTGGGGCTGGTAGATGATCTATTTGTGGCTCGTCTTCTGGATGCGGTTATAGAGCAAGATTGTGCAGCCATAGTGGACATGCTGGGTACGGCCTTGAACCAGGGCAAAGAGGCAGGGCAGTTAGCCCGAGAAACCGCACTATATCTTCGAGATTTACTTTTATACACTGTAGTGGGGGAGCAGGCCGAACTGGTAATGGCGGGGGAACAAAGTCGCACTTATCTGAAGAAACAATCACGTAAAATGGACAAAAACAATATCCTGCGGGCTTTGCGTATGATAATGGATACCGGGGAAAAACTTAGATTCAGTGAGAGCCATAAATTTCTCCTGGAACTAGTATATTTAGAAATGGCCGCCCTTTTTGGCCCCCCAGAGACTAATACGGGGAACACTGTACCAGCGTCCCCGGGTCACAAAACCCAGCGTGGTAAGAGCGAGAAACCTGGCAAGGTTGACAGAGCCGACAGAAATGACGCTCGGGAAGTATTGTGGAATCGCCTGTTAGCCGGAGTAAAGGAAAAGAAAATACCTACCCACGCCCTTCTCTCTCAAGGTAAGTTGCTGGGTACCAAAGGAGATACGATGTTCATCGGCTTCCGCAAAGGATACAAGTTCCATAAGGAAAGAATGGAGGAAAAAGGAAACCGAGAGATAGTGGATGCAGTTATAAAAGAAATATTTTCTAAGGAACTGGATGTGCAGTTTATTTTCTTTGAAGATAAACAGTATAACGACATGGTTGTAAAAAAGGCGATTGAGTACTTTGGAGAAGATATTATAGATATTAAAGATTAGGAGGATAACAGAATGAAATTTAACCCTATGGGTGGATCCAACATGAATCAGATGATGAAACAGGCCAAGAAGTTGCAAGAGGAAATGGCAAAGAAGCAGGCGGAATTACTGGAACAGGTCATTGAAGGCTCAGCAGGTGGCGGAGCAGTTACAGCCAAGGTTAACGGCAAACAGCTAGTTTTAGAAATTAATATTAAACCGGAAGTAATCGACCCAGACGATGTGGAAATGCTCCAGGATTTAGTTATGACAGCCATTAATGATGCCATCAAAAAATCACAGGACCTGGTATCGGCCGAGATGGCCAAGATAACAGGAGGACTTAACATCCCTGGTCTATAATTAACAGGAAAAAGATCTAGGAGGCAAAAGTATGAGACTGGCCAGGCCGCTGGAAAACCTTATTGACCAACTGCAGAAGCTGCCGACGATTGGGCCCAAGACGGCCCAGAGACTAGCTCTTTACATATTAAAAACACCACCGGAAGAGGCCCGACAGCTTGCCCAGGCTATTGTGGATGTACAGGAAAAGGTATTTCCCTGTTCAGTGTGTGGATATCTTACCGATGTTGACCCTTGCTTGATATGCAGCAACCCCAGCCGAGCCAAAACCAGTTTATGCATAGTGGAAGAGGCGAGCGATATAATTGCCATTGAAAGAACCGGTTATAACGGTAAGTATTTCGTTTTAAACAGAAGTTTTAAGCTGATGGACGATAACGACCTGGGGGAAATGAAACTGGAACCGTTATTTACTATTCTGAAAGCAGGAGAAGTCAGAGAAGTCATACTAGCACTCAATCCGGATATTGATGGGGAAGTGATGTCCAGGTATCTATCCTCCGCAATTAGCCAGCAAGAGGTTAAGGTTACCCGCTTGGCGCACGGATTGCCAGTGGGAGGGGATATAGAATTTGCCGATGAAATAACTTTGCGTCGGGCCATGGAAGGCCGCAAGGAATTGTAGGCATACATTAGCAACTAACATCAGGACAGGCATATAACTGCCAAAACCAGCATAAGATGCAGTGGGACAATGTTTACTGCGGAATTAGCCTGGAGGGGTAGTTGCATGAAAACCTGGTCAAAATTGTGGCGTAGTGTTAATAAACCATGGATAATAAAATCCGAAGAGGAGCCGAGCCTGAAAATAGATGATAAAAAGATGTTGCAGATGGCCGGAGAAGAAGTTGCAGCAGCCCGCAACATTTATTCACAGGTGGAAGACCCAGACATGGTGGATTGGGCCGTATACAGCCTTGCCGCTGCAGAGAAGAGGTATGATTACCTGCTAAAAAAGTACCGGCAGAAAAAGTAAACGCAACCGCAGTGTCCCTCCACATACATATGTACAGGCTGAACAGACTAAGATAGTATTGGGAGGTGTATAGACCAGTGGACAATTTAAACCTGGTTATAGCTGGGTTATTCTTATTGGCAGTCATTTATATAGGTGCACAGGTTATAATGAAACCGGTCAAACTGCTCTGGAAACTAGTAACCAATTCAATTATTGGATTAGTCTTGCTGCTATTAGTCAACTATGGTGCCGCTCGTTTTGGTTTCATATTACCCGTTAACGTTATTACCATATTAGTGGCAGGATTTCTGGGGATTCCGGGTATACTCCTGCTGATCTGTTTTCAGTTGCTTCTGCAATAAGTAAATAATTACAAATAGCTGATCTGAAAGGTGGAGAAATCCTCCTTTTTTTCTGGGATTTTTTATGGAACGGATATGTTCGATGATCTATCGGAGGCCCAGCTTCAAGAGGATGATCCGTAAACAGTATAAATACATCAAGGATGTTGCAAGTGAAGGATTTTTGTGAAAACGGATAAATCGCCCTGATTTTCAATGGCCGAGAATCAGGGTGATTTTTTGTACTACGCCATTTGTTCCACCGCTTACGATAAACCTCGCTAATTATAGAAAAGTACGCTTAGATCACCGGAATATCTTAGTGTATTTAGTAAAAAATAAACTTTGACAAATGGTTAAATGTGAGTATGTATGACAGGTAATATGAGTAACTTAAGTTTCGCACCCCATAAAACAGCCGAAGATTGGGGCTGAAGCAGGGCAGAAAAGGCATGAAAAATCCGCATGAAACCCGATTTATTGGTATAATTTAAGTACCAATCCAAATCAACCAAAAAAGGGGTGTTATCATGCGGAAATCAGTAAACGAAATTGAAATTGTACTGCAAAAACACAGTTATTCAATTGACAATATTATATGTGATGTGATGAAAACCTTCAATCTTAAAAAGATTTGCAGACAGGTTGGCTTCCATAAGCAAGCAGGCTACAGCGCATCAGAGATTATTACACTCATGTTGATTCTCCCTCTGATCTTGCTAAAAAGCGTACATGCTTTTTATGAGAGTGAATTTACTAAGCTTGGCGAAATGAAAAAAGATACCATCTATCGACTCAAGAATAACCCCAAATTACCATGGAGACAATTAGTATGGGCAGTTGCAAAACAGTTCCAAAAACTCATAAACACTAAGAAAGAACTACATGATAAGTCTGCTTTTATCCTTGATGACACCGTTGAAGCCAAGACCGGCAGAAGAATAGAACAGATCTCCTTCATACATGACCATGTAGCTGGTAGAAAAGCCAGCAAAATGGGGTTTAAGAACCTGACCCTCGGTTTTTATGATGGCGTGAGCTTCCTTCCCCTGGATTTTAGCCTTCACGCAGAAAAACCGTTAAAGAAGGCCAGACATCGTAAGGATCAATACCAAAAACAACGGGATCCAAAATCAGCCGGAGCTAACCGCATTCATGAATGTAAAGTCGACAAAATTACCAACGGTCTTAGCATGCTAAAAAGAGCTGTCAAACATGGGTTTCGAGCTAGATACGTGCTGGTCGATAGCTGGTTTAGCAGCAAAAGATTTATTCAAACAGTTCGCAGTCTGAGCCAAAACCAAATGCATATCATCTGCGGGATGAAAAAGGATAAACGCAACTATACCTACAATGGCAAATCCTTAAATGCCAAGCAATTGCTTGTGCTATTGAAAAAAGAAAGCCAAGAAAAACGCTGCCGCAAACGCAATATCCGCTATTTCGAAGTAGTCGTAGATTACGAAGGTGTAGGGGAAGTCAAATTGTATTTTTGCCGTTATCCTTACCAGAAGGAATGGAGATTGTTTTTCTCAACGGATACCTCTCTTTCATTTTTAAGCATGATGGAAATCTATTGCGTACGTTGGACAATAGAAGTCTTTTTTAAGGAAACTAAGCAACACTTGATGTTGGGAACCTGTCAGTCCAGAGATTTCGATGCCCAAATTGCTCATGTTTCTACTTGCTATCTTCTCTATACTTGTCTAGCCTATTTTCGCAGGGTAAACGATTATGAGTCTCTGAGAGGGCTATTTAAAGTGATCAATAATGAACTGATTGAGAAAAACTTAGCTGAGCGACTCTGGGAATTATTTGAGGAACTGCTACAAGTGGTTATCACCGCCATAGCTGAATCCGGCGTTGTAGATATCTTGGAATTTAGAACCTCAGTTGAGTACCAGTATTTAAAAGACCTATTTGATGACTCGTTTTTG
>JAQVWS010000111.1 GCA_028709585.1 Syntrophomonas sp.
TTCCAGATAACAGTGCAGCCCGGCTGCAGGTGTTGGAAACAGAGCTGGCTGGAATTATTTCCGAAATGCTCTATCTGGGTAAGCTCCCCCAGGATATTCATGATCTTACCCAAACATTGCTATCCAAGGACAAAGGAGGTATAAGAAATGATTGAATTAGTCGAAGTTAGTAAGCATTTTAACGGAATCGAAGCATTACAGAACGTAGGCTTGAATATAGACAGAGGCTCAATTTATGGCCTGGTTGGTTCCAATGGCGCCGGCAAAACCACGCTACTTAAAATTCTGGCTGGTGTTTACAAACAGGATAAGGGCCAGATTCATATAGATTCACAACCGGTATTTGAAAATAACGAGACCAAGGCGCATACGTTATTCATCCCCGATTTTTTGTATTATTTTCACAACTATAGCATTCAAGATATGGCAACTTTCTATAAATGCATTTACCCGCGCTGGGATCAAGAACGTTATCTGAAACTAAAGGATGTTTTCCGTCTTGACGTTAATAGGCGCATCAAAACTCTGTCCAAGGGGATGCAGCGACAGGTAGCCTTTTGGCTGGGCTTATCAATTATGCCTGATGTCATGATATTAGATGAACCCCTGGACGGGCTCGATCCGGTAATGAGGCAAAAAGTAAAGAACCTTATTATTCAAGATGTGGCCGATCGGGAAATGACGGTCATTATATCTTCCCATAATTTGCGAGACCTGGAGGATATATGTGATTGTATCGGTATTTTGCACCAGGGTCAGATGCTGATGCAAAAGGCTCTGGATGACCTGAAGTTAGATATACATAAGATCCAGCTTGCTTTTACCGCGGGAATACCTGCGGCTCTGCTGCAGGATGTACCAGTGCTATACCGGGAGGAGAGGGGAAGTGTGCTTATTCTAATTGCACGCGGCATCCATGATGAACTAATTGAGCACCTTCGTTCCTATAATCCGGCCATTGTGGATATCCTGCCTCTTACCCTGGAGGAAATATTTATCTATGAAATGGGGGACAACGGTTATGAAATCAAAAACATCCTTTATTAATCCAGGTATTTTGCACAATGATTTTAAAAGCCTGGGTTGGATCAGCGGTATTTATCTGCTGGGTATGCTTCTGAGTGTACCTCTAAAAATACTAATGCTGCACGGTAATCAGAATATGGACTTAGCGAATAGTCACATTGCTTATCTGCACGTATTTCAGTTCAATTCCCCGTTGCAGCTGATGCTTCTGGTACTGGTGCCGGTCCTGACCGCAGTGTTGCTTTTCCGGTATTTGCAGACTGACAAGGCGGCGGATATGGTGCATGCTCTGCCGGTGCAGCGGATAACCATATATAACACCCACTTACTGGCAGGCCTCATTTTTTTATTTGTACCGCTGATTATCACCGCTCTGGTATCCTGGGCTCTGGTCGCCGGATTGGGTATCAGCAGTGTAACTGTCGGCCATATTCTAAACTGGCTGGGGGTCGGTCTGCTGATAAATTTGCTCCTCTTCATGACTAGTGCCGCTACCGCCATGATTACCGGTATGTCGGTCGTACAAGGAATATTAAGCTATATCCTGCTGTTGCTGCCGGCTGGGCTTTCCATGTTGCTGCTGCATAATCTGCAGATCCATCTTTATGGCTTTGCTTATAGTTATTTTTCTTTGACCAATATTGCCAGTCTCTCACCGCTGGTGCGCTTCCTGGATTTGATTAGTCTTAGATACATTCCCTTGAGCACTTTTGAAATAATAGCTTATCTTCTAACCAGTGCCGCCTTGTATGGGCTGGGTGGTTACCTATACCGGCATCGCCAATTGGAAACTGCCGGTAACGCCATAACCTTTGCTGCCCTACGTCCGTTTTTTAAGTATGGAGTAACATTTTGCTCTATGCTACTTTTAGGCAGCTATTTCTACAGCACTCAGAACACTTTAGCCTGGACTTGGTTTGGTTACTTATTGGGAGCGCTGGGGGGCTATTTCCTAATCGAGATCTTATATAAGAAGTCCTGGCAGGTTTTCCAATTCCGGACGATGAAGGGTTTGCTTATCTACGGATTGATTGTGATTGGTTTGGTAGGGGCGCTGAATGCGGATCTCACCGGTTACCAAAAGAAGCTGCCAACCTTAAATGAGATCGAAAGCATATATTTGGATAATTCATATATAAGGTTAAGCCAGCAAATCAAATCAGACCCCGCCACTGAACCGCTTGATATAAACCTGGCGGCTCAACTGGAGCGGGCTGTACGGATATATACCGAACCGGATAGCATAAGCAAAATACATTCCCTGCATCAGGAGATCATCGAGAAATCTGACCAAGGCAAGGCTTACCAATCAGATCCTAACCACAATGAGTACCGAAATGAAAACATCTGCCTGGCCTATAATCTGAAAAATGGCTCTACCGTCTACCGCCAGTATAATATAAAAGCGGTTGATTACGAAAAAAGCCTGTCAGCTATTTACGAAACTGAAGAATATAAAGTCCTCCATTATCCAATAATAAGCCTGAACTCATCCATGATAAAGATGCTGGAAATAGAGGCCGCCAACGTAAATAAAAGCGTGCGTATTATTGACCCGCAGCTTATCGACCAGGCAGTTGCTGCTTTGCAGGCCGATGCCATGAGTCAGACTTATGAGGAAATGACCCGCTCGCAACCGGCCTGGGCGGAAATCAATATCCTTTTGGATACACCCGAAAATGAGGATGGGCGCAAAGATACGCTTGGCCTTAGCTGGAAGAAATCTTTTGTTAATTTCGAGCAATGGCTTAAAGACACTCAAGAACTAAATAATGCTCGCATAATCCCCGGTGAAGATATCGAATATGCTATTGTTGCCAGACGAGTTGAAGACGCTAAGGATGCGATGGTGCAAACATCGAAAGAAAGAACCCAGCAGGCAATCGTTAACCTGGCAAACAATCCCGATAACCTTAAGATAAGCGATCCTGACCAACTGGAGACTTGCCTGCGTAGCTATGGCTACGACCATGGGCGTTCATATGACTCCCCAGAGACTATCTACGATGTGATTTTCCTTTTGAAAAACGGCAGCTCTTTTACAGGTGGATTTACTGAGGACAGCGCTCCTATTTTTGTCCGGGAATTCTTTGCAGGATAAAGAAACGCTGGTCCTTTAGAGGAACGTGTCATATTTCGACTATTTACAACACGTAATAACTTTGCTAAAATATTCACATAACGTTGGGATTGAAAAGTTTTAGTCCGTATTCCTGAAAGTAATTGAAGCAGAAAGGAGCAGAGTTGATAAAATGTATCGTCAAGTGAATTTGCAAAATTGTTTAGATGCATGCTGGAAGCTGGGTCTGAACAAAAACGTCGAAGAAGATAATCGCAGTTATTATCGACTTGAAAATCACAATTTTTATGTTGCCAGCTCAAACGAAGACTTAGCCTTTGCGTTGTTTTCCAAGGCAATTGGCAAACCACGTTTTATGCCCACTAAGTTATATACTCTGGATGCAGGGACCAACACATATGTCCTGCGCGGCATAATTAGATCCGGCGATGATGCTGATAATGTGACTTTTCAGTCTGCAAAAGCAGCCTAAATTAAAAGATCAACAGGGGGATATATACTTTGTTTTTCGCATTGTGAAAAGGCAAAGTATATATCCCCCTGACTCATTCTAAACGGATATATTGCTATTTTTCTTGCACCTGGGAAAGTATAGTTATATAATAGCAAACAATATTTGTGGTTAAAAACTGGCCAAGGCAATACGTAAGATCCTTTCAGATAATTCGCAACTATGCTGGTTGACGGTTACATCGTTTAGCCAGTTTAAATTTATGGGATTTGTTAATTGATATGTTATCGTGAAAGAAAAAGCAAAAGTAGCTCGGGGTTTAACCTGGGAGTTGCCTGTATCAGAGTATGCCGAAAGCCTATCTTTTACAATGGAGGCTATAATGAGCAATAAAATAGCACAATTAGTAGATTCAGCAGGCTCAATTCCCCGCGATTGGTTTAATAAATTTCCGATCAAAGAGGTGCCATTATATTTCACATTCGATCAAGTATATTATTTTCGTGAAAATGTTGATTACAGCAATATAGACTTTTATAGTCATATGAAGGAATATCCCCAGCAAATACCGAAAACGTCAGCTCCCAACGTTTATGATTGGCTGAACGGCTATAAAGAAATGTATGCAAAAGGCTTTAACAAGTTGATTGTTACTACTATCGCCAGCAAGCTCTCCGCCAGTTACCATAATGCCTTCTTGGCCAGGGATATATTCCTGGAGTCGGCTGAGGATGCAGAGATTGAAATTTATGATCTGCAAACTTGTGCCTGCGGTCAAGCTGCCCTGGAAATAAAAATCGCTCGGATAATTCAGTCGAGCCAACTGCCCTGGAAGGATATTATCAACCGGATTAAAACGCTTATACCCAAGACAGTATCCCTTTTTACAGTACAAGAATTAACCTACATGATGGCCGGTGGGAGAATCGGAGGAGCAGCCAAATGGCTCGGCAATTTAATTAAATTAATGCCAGTTTGTGAGTTTAAAGATGGTGTAGTGCATCCGATTAAAGCAGTACGTGGACGCAAAAAAGCCCTGCAATACCTGGTTGATACCTGCGCCAATAGAATAAAAGATGTCAATAATACCGTAATCGTTACCCAACATGCGATATGTGAAGATGATGAGTTGTTTATGATTGAAAGCTTACAACAGAAACTTGGCACAGGGATACAGATCTTCCGAAGCAGGGTAGGAACTCCCGTCGGTGCTCATTCGGGACCAGGGGCAATAGGAATAGGTTTTGTCACCGATTAGGCAATCAAGGGGACGGTTCCCCTGATCGGTTAATTCTGGCTTTTAGGTATTATATACTTCGTGATATGTTTTTTCCCTCCACCTGCATAGCAGGTGGTTTATTTGTTTCCCTCGCTTCGCTCGCAATCAAGGGGACGGTTCTCCTGATCGATTACATCAGAAATACTCTCCACTGTTATTCATTTTAAGGTATTGGAGTAGTATCATTTTAGTAGAGTCATAAAACTCGTAAAACTGGAAATAATTACAAACAAGAAGGAAGGTTGATCCAGATGCGAGTTTATGACAAAGAGTTCAAAGAAGAAGCAATTAAATTGTCCTATGAAATAGGAAATAAGGCAGCTTCTGAACAGTTGGGAATACCCGTGACCACGTTGTATACGTGGAGAAGCCGAATAAAGCAGCATGGAGAGATAGCTTTTGTAGGTAGCGGAAACAAGCGAATGGACCCTAAAACAGCTGAAATTAGGGTAATGCAAAAAAAGGTCAAAGAACTGGAGACTGCCAATGATATTTTAAAGAAAGCTTTAGCTTTTTTCGCACAAAGCCAAAAGAAGTAGCTGCACGAGAACTGTTTCAGTGGATATGGATGCACAAAAACCAAGATAAAGCCAAGCACAGCATAAAAAATATGTGCAAGGTGTTAAATATTAGTGAAGCCGGGTATTACAAGTGGTTAAGAAGGCAATCCCGTCCATATAAATATGAGGAGCTTTTGGCTAAGATTCGTCAGATTCGTGCAGATAACCCTGACTATGGAGCCTATCGGATCTATTTGGATTTACAATTAAATCAGGGTTATACAGGTAGTTACTATGTGATTCTTAAGCTGTGCAAAACCCATAAACTAATGCTGAAAAAGACTTGGCGTCCTCGAGGAATAACCAAGGTAGACCCGGCAGCACAAGCAAGTGCCAATCTGATTCAACAAGATTTCAGCGCTGAAGCTCCCAACCAGAAATGGCTGGGGGATATTACAGAGATCCCGACAGCTGGCGGTAAGCTCTATGTAGCTGGTGTATTGGATTGTTTTGATGGAGCCATTGTTGGATTGCAAATGGCAGATAATATGAGAGCAGAGCTTTGTGTGGATGCTTTCACCTCAGCAACTAACAAACATCAAGCTTATGGTATGATCTTCCATAGTGACAGAGGCAGTCAATATACCAGCAAGCTATACCGTGATACATTAGCCAGGTATGGTGTAACCCAGAGTATGAGTGCCACTGGTAGATGCTATGATAATGCCCGGATGGAGTCGTTCTTTGCTACATTAAAGAAAGAATGTATCTATAAGTTGAAAACCGAAACCATGCGTATGGCCACCGTTAAAAGCCTGGTATTTAGGTTTATAGAAATCTACTATAACCGAAGAAGGATTTATACTCCTAATGAAGGTTATCCACCACTGGTCAAGCGTTCCTTATATTATCAGCAACGGTTACCGCAGGTGGCATAAAAGTAAGAGACTCCCGGCCTGTTAACTGATACACAGGTGAGCCACTTGATGTATGGTTTGTAAAAAGGGAGTCGTCAACCCATATAACTCTACTGCTAATGATCGCGGACTTGACATCCACCCCGCATGTGGGTAATAAAATCTACCGATGGAGTAGACTAGGAACAAGCACAAAATGAATCCTCCATCGGGATGCCCAGTGTACCACATGCAGGACCCCGTCTGTAAAGTCCGCTGGATTTGCCGTATTTCAATAGGCCTTGGAGATTTCCCTCTGGAGATCACCAGGAACAACAGCTGGCTCCAACGCGCCAATATATTCACATAGAATTCTGATTTGCTATTTTTACGAGTTTAAGCACTAAACTGGATTTGACAACTCCACTAATAATATTTTTAAAGCTAAATCTCTTGTAAGTAATAATGACACAATCATTAGTGATTCAAAGATAATCCACAATATATAAAGTTTGGTTTCAAATTTTAATCTCATTATTTTTTCACGTTCCTATAATATTAATATTAAGAGTATTGTTTTGTTTAAAGATATTTAGCTAGGTGCCACTTTATTTAAAGTAACACCTAAGCTAAAGAATTTTTGATACTTTGACTTCATATGGAGCGGCGGCATTTTGGGCTTATGATGACGGAATGTTATTTTCTCAGAGAGGCAATCCGGAATTACTCAAGGAATTGAATGCAATAAACATCGGTATAGGGAGTTGCTTAACCGAATCATATATGGGGACCACCGCAATATATGGGGACCACCGCTTTAGCCCTAATTACACACCCTAAAGAGGAATATTGGGTCTTTGGAGATGAACATTACCTCGATGTTCTAAAGTCTTTTGTTACTTTTAGTTATTTGTCTCATGATTTCATTGGGGATGTTTATTTTATGGCCTTTATACCTGTAGAAAAGTTTTCTGAAGAAATCTTGCAGTATTTATGCTTGTATCAAAGAGCACGCCGCACTGAGATAATTGGTTACCGCAAAGAAATAGAACTGCAAATGAAGAATCAACTATTTGTTCAAATTTTAGAAAGTAAGCATAGTGGGGCGATTCTGTTCATTGATAGTTTTGGCAAAATCTTGAGCGCCAGCCAGTCGTACTTCGAATGGTTCGGCGTTAAAGCCGAAAAAACGGACATCGTTCTGGCATCTGGGAAAGGCTAACTATTTTTTCAATGATATTGTCATATTGCCGGAGAGCCACTTCGGGAGACAGTGTGTTGAGGTATTCAACAACATCACCCAGATCTCTCTTTG
>JAQVWS010000112.1 GCA_028709585.1 Syntrophomonas sp.
GGCTGGGAGGCCTATAATCCCTGATTTCTTGAGGCCGGTCTTTATCACCGATTAAATAACGATATAAACGGGCATAATCACGATAGGTCATTATTTTACAGACTGCCTCAAAGGCTTCTAGCACATATTCTATTTCCTCATAGCTTATAGTTAAAGTCGGCTCTAACCTTAAAGTCATGGAATTGTTCAAAAATGGCGCCAGGCGAATCTGGTAAACATTCAGTAAAAATCCCGCCACTAAAGCAGTAAATCCGCCTTGGTCCTGAAGGAAGGCCATATCATATGAACCTACATCATTTAGCGGATTAAACTCTATGCCGACCATAAGACCCTGCCCTCGAACCTCCTTTATAGCCTCAGGATATCTTTCTCCCAGGGCACGAGTTCTGGATAAAAGAAATTCGCCTTTGGCTTTAATCTCTTTAATAAACCTCTGGTCATCCTGACATAGTTTTTCCAGAACAGCGACGCCTACCGCGCAGGTTAGATTATTATTGGCAAAGGTAGAACTATGGAGCATTCCAAAGTCCTCGTTCCATACCCGGGGAGAGCTCAAACATACGCCTATAGGCAACAGTCCTCCCCCTAATGCTTTGGCCAAAACCATAATATCGGGATTTACACCTGCATGTTCGCAAGCGAACAGCTTTCCTGTACGTCCCAGTCCGGTCTGTATCTCATCCGCAATAAATATGACTCCATGTTCATTACAGATGGCCTGGGCGGCAGCCAGATAATCAGTCTGGGCTACTATTATCCCGCCTTCACCTTGCACCGGCTCAACAATGAAAGCAGCAACATTATCCCTATTGTCCTGCAAAGTCCTTTGCAGGCTGTCCAGATCATTAAAAGGAATTCTTAAAAAGCCAGGAGCCGGGGCGCGAAAAGGAGTCTGATAAGAATTCTTGCCGGTAGCAGACAACGAGCCCAGGGTTTTGCCATGAAAGCTATTGGCGGTAGAAATAATAATTTCTCTCCCGGTAGAGGAACGAGCCAGCTTAATGGCGGCCTCGACCGCTTCCGTACCACTCTGGCAGAACGTAGCGTAGCATAAATCTCCGGGGGAACATTTAGCCAGCATATTGGCTAATCTCAGGGCTTCCCCGGGCAATGATGGCTGTACCAGGCTGGGCAGTTTTTTTCTATGCACTTGTTCCAATGCTTCCCATATAAAAGGCGGATTATATCCGAAGGGCACAGCGCCATACTGGGCTATAAAATCCAGATAACGTATACCCGTATCATCTGTTAAATAGGTTCCTTCTCCCTGGGTATAGTTTTTATCAAGCTGAAATGTTTCCAAAACTTCTTTTAGTGTGGGATTAAGCAGATCTTTCCTAAACAATAATAAGCCTCCTCTTTGTGCACAAATTTGCGCAACATAA
This sequence comes from Syntrophomonas sp., assembly GCA_028709585.1. Taxonomy (GTDB): domain Bacteria; phylum Bacillota; class Syntrophomonadia; order Syntrophomonadales; family Syntrophomonadaceae; genus PHAA01. The sequence continues at coordinate 1,386 of JAQVWS010000112.1, forward strand.
ATAACTACATCTATTCTATATCTATTCCAAGCTTTGTCAAACAATAAAAGGAGTATACATTTTTAACCAAGAAATTAAAGATTATTAAAATACAATAGAATTCCATGATCTATTATTTTGTGCTGGTATGAAGAATAGGGAAGGTATCATGAGGTGAGAAGAAGATATTAAAAGGCTATAATAATAGTTCATCCAAATCGAACTAAATTTGTTTAAACACATATATGATATAAGATTGCAGGCAATAGGATTCAAGCCCGCATTAATTTTCATGATAACGAAACCTAGGAGGGTTCTGGAAATGGTGGTGTATTTTTAATCTCCAAACCCTCCCCGGTTTTATATAGCTAATAGGCTGGGCAAATAACCGGTATTATTTGGTTAGTTAAATTATTTTTGGGTATTTAATGCCTAAAAAGCCGGAACACAGCTTCCCTGATATTGTTCTTCCAGGAATTTCTTAACTTCCGGAGATTGCAGGGCTTTGCCCAGTTTAACAATCGCTTCTTTATCCTTATCTTGAGGCCGAACCACTAATATATTGGCAAAAGGAGAGTCCTTGGCTTCCATTACAATTGAGTCTTTGACCGGATTGAGCTTTGCTTCCAGGGCATAATTGCTGTTAATTACACATAGGTCAGTATCTTCCAGTGACCTGGGCAGCATGGCAGCATCCATCATAATAATTTCAATCTTTTGGGGATTCTCCACAATATCTTTATCTGTAGCGGTAACTCCTACTCCGTCCTTAAGTTTAATCAATTTGGCTTGCTCGAGCACCATTAAAGCACGTCCGCCATTGGTAGCATCATTGGGAATGCCAACTTTAGCCTTAGCTGCCAGTTGGTCCAGACTCTTTATTTTTTTGGAATATACACCCATAGGCTCATTATGAACCTTCACCGTCCAAACCAGATCAGACTTGTTTTTGGCATTATAATCATCCAGGTATGGTATGTGTTGAAAAAAGTTAGCGTCTATTTGGCTGTCTTTCAAGGCTGGATTTAGCTGTACATAATCAGTAAACACCTTAATTTCCAGATTTACATTTTCTTTGGCCAAAATGGGTTTCACTACTTCCAATATTTCCGCATGGGGCTTGGCAGTAGCTCCCACTACAAGCTTGGTTGCTGCCGGTGCAGCAGGTTTATTGGCATCAGTCGCTTTTGGCTCAGATTCTTTGCTGCAACCAGTTACTGTTGCTGCCAGCAATAATAGGCAGGCGATTAGGACCAGAATTTTTTTCATTATGTTTTTACCTCCTTTTATTTATTGTCTTTGCTACCATTTTGTCACCCAGCATCTGAATGCATTGAACAAACACTATAAGAACAATTACAGTTACCCACATAATTAAATCTTCGTAACGCTGGTATCCATAGTAATAGGCCAGGGTTCCCAAACCACCTCCTCCCACTATTCCTGCCATAGCTGAGTACCCTACCAGGTTAATGGTTGTAATCGCTACCCCCAGGATGATAGAAGGTGTGGCTTCCGGGATCAACACCTTGCTGATAATTTGCCAGGCATTAGCTCCCATGGATAATGCCGCTTCAATCAATCCCCATTCTATCTCCTTAAGCGATGTCTCCACCAAGCGTGCTACAAAGGGTATTGCAGCCAGGGTCAGAGGTACCATGGAAGCAACAGTTCCAATGGAAGTCCCTACCACCCAACGGGTAAAAGGAATAACCAGAATCAGAAATATAATAAAGGGAATTGAACGCGCCGCATTAATTATTACACCTAAAATACGGTTGACTCCTTTGCTTTCCAAGACGTGTCCCTCTTCTGTAGTTACCAGTATTACTCCTAATGGCAGTCCAAATACATAGCTTAAAGCGGTAGATACAACAACCATATAAAGGGTTTCCCAGGTGGCAATCAATACTTTTTCAGCTATCCAGGAGTTTTCCAGCCAAAAATCACCCACCATGCCAGTATTAATTGCAATAGTAAAGTCCAGCATTTATTGCAACACCTCTATTTCCAAGCCACTGTTTTTAAGGTAGTCCATTGATTGAGCAATGGCGTCTATGCTGCCAATCAATTCCAGGGTAAGGTTTCCGAAGGGAACATCTTTGACCCTATCAATGTTACCGTATAGAATATTGGCGTCGATGTCGTATTTTTTAATCATTGAAGATATAACCGGTTCTCCTGCCGATGAGCCTATAAATGAAACCCTAATCAGGCGAGAGGACCTGTCGGCATGGGAATTAAGCAGATTATGACTATATTCAATGGGATCATCCTTATTTACAATAGCCTGTATAAAACTTTGTGAAGTTGCTGTGCTGGGATTGGTAAACATGGACAGGACGTCGCCCACCTCTTCAATATGTGAATCATTAATAACTGCTACCCGGTCACATACCTGTTTGATAACATTCATATCATGGGTAATCAGTAATATTGTCAAATTTAATTGGGTATTGATGTCTTTTAAAAGTTTTAATATTGATCGAGTGGTTTGCGGATCAAGGGCTGAGGTGGCCTCGTCAGACAAAAGTAATTTAGGATCGTTGGCTAAAGCCCTGGCGATGCCTACCCTTTGTTTTTGCCCGCCGCTGAGCTGATCGGGATAAACACGAGCCTTATCCAGCAAACCTACCATTTCCAGAAGTTCATTGACTCTGATTCGGGCCTGATTAGGAGGAATACCGGCAATTTCCAAGGGAAACATGATATTGTCAAAGATATTGCGAGATGAGAGCAGATTAAACTGCTGAAAAATCATTCCGATCTTCTGCCGGGCCAAATGAAGCTGGTTCTTGTTAAGAGCGGTAATAACCTGCCCATCAACAATTATTGAACCCTGACTGGGCTTTTCCAGCATATTTATACATCTGATCAAGGTGCTTTTTCCAGCTCCACTCAAGCCAATAATACCAAAGATCTCTCCCCGGTTTATTGATAAACTCACATTGTTCAAAGCTACTATATCTTGATGCGTAGTATGGTAAATCTTGGTGAGGTTTTTTATTTCAATCAAAAGGTCATCCTCCTCAAATAAAAAACCCCTTTGTCCAACGCAAAGAGGCAAGATATCATTTTCTCGCCCTTATCTGCCAGACATAACATCTGTAGGAGTTAGCACCAATACCACATGGGCTGGTTGCCGGGCTTCATTGGGCCTGTCCCTCAGCCACTCTGGATAAGGTAATAGTGGTCAGGTTTTTTATTAAATTTTATATTAACATAATATGTTTTAATGCGTCAAACAAACCTTGGAGATAACTATATTAAAATAGGTCAGGGAATTATGATCTCCCTGACCTATTACAGGTCTATCTACACCCAGTTCTGAAAACGATTAATCTGCACCTCTTAAATGTGTCCCCATGTCTGTCAACAAAAGTAGATACTATTCGAACCTTATAGGTTTTATCCTGGAGCAGCGGTTCAATAGGAATAACCAGAATTACTCGATGTCCGCGTCTGTCTCTGCCTCTTCTAATCCGAATGGGAACCTCATTCATTCCCTGCCACATGTCAATCTCATTTTCAGCATCAAAGAAGCCCCGGCCCTTCTCAAAATCTCTGCCAAATATTAATTTTATGGCTCTAATGTCTGGAGAAACACCGGTTTCTCCGTTTTCGGGAATTGAATCAATTAAAACCAGCGGTCTTTCAAAATCGCGGAAATCATGGCATCTACGGCGGCGGTCTCTTCTGCGATGACGTCTTCGGCTGCCTTCCTGACAAATACAACCCATATTCAACCCTCCTTATAATGAAGTCTAATGTATAGTATTCAATCAACACCGTAATTGTCACAAAAGTTTCTTAAATATCCATAGTACAAAATACCAAAGTACTGTGCTTTTCGAGCCTTTTTGAATATACATAAACATTGTACAACGTGTTGAGAAGAGCATGCCGATATATTTCTAGCTGGGGGGAAATACAGGGTAAATTGTGAAATGTTAATATCGGCTTTGGTTTATGGTTGCCGCAAAAATAAGGGTATTGCCTTTTTCAATTACCGCCCATCCAAAAAGACAATACCCTTTAGTATTAAAGTGTTAGGAATAAACCTCTCTGCCTTAGTTTATACCCAGTTCATCATCAGTTAAATAGCAGGCCGGATCAGATTCCCAAAAATCGCCGGTTACTGCTTCAGCCCGGGTGCGGAAGTTGCCGTTGCATATGTCCAGGTACTGGCACACAGCACATCTGCCTTTTAATAAAGGCTGACGGTTTTTTAACCCGGCCAGAATGGGATTGCTTAGATCTGTCCAGATGTCACCGAATTTTCGCTCCCGTACATTACCAAAGGTATGGTGCTGGGTAAATTGATCAGGATGCACAAAACCCTGCGGGTCAACCTCCCCAAAAGCAATTCCCGAACGATTGCCCCGGTTAAGGGATATAAGAGCTTTAATCTTTTTAGCCTGTTCCGGGTCTTCCTTCAGTGCTTTTAAATACAGGTACACCCCGTCACAATGATTGTCAACCGTCAGAATCTCCTTGGCCAATCCGCGTTTTTCAAAATCACGGGTACGGCGGATAATAGTATCCATAGCCTGCCTTGACTGGGCGGGGGTCACATCTTCATCTATCATTTGACTGCCCCGACCGGAGTAGACCAAGTGATAAAAACAAACCCGATCTATATTTTCAGCCTCTATAAAATCAAAAATATTATCCATTTCCTGAAGGTTGTGATGGTTTATGGTAAATCTTAACCCCACTCGCTGTCCAACTGCTACACAGTTCTTTATTCCCTGCATAGCCTTCAAGAAAGCACCTTCCTGTCCTCTGAACTTATCATTGACCTCCCGCAAGCCATCTAAAGAGATGCCCACATATCCTACGCCTATTTCCTTAATTCTCCTGGCAATATCGAGTGTTATTAGCGTTCCATTCGTTGACAGGGTAGGTCGAATGCCGCGGCTGGCAGTATATTCAGCCAGTTCAAAGAAATCCGACCGCATTAGCGGTTCACCTCCGGAGAACAATAGAACCGGCACCCGAAATTCAGCCAGATCATCAATAAACTTCTTGGCTTCTCCCGTAGTCAATTCATCCTCATATTTTTTTGCCTCTGAATCCATATAGCAATGACGGCAGTGAAGGTTACAGGTTCGGGTTGAGTTCCATACCACCACAGGCCCGGCATTGGTTGTGACACCATGGATTGCCCCCCTGGAATCCGCACTGTAACGTAATGAATCACCAAAATAATCAGTGGAAAATAAAAGCTTGGTAATACTAATCATTAATCTGATCCTCCATGATAGTTATTAATTATCCCAAGTTTATCACAAGAATCATAGCATTAGTATTAGATATATTTGTATGGATAATGAAATAATATAATTGCCAATAGGAGATTATAGGCTCCTATTGGCATAAAGAGGGGGGGGTTAATGAATATCTATGCGCTTTCTCTTCTCATTTATCCCGCTGCTCTTGGGCAAAGACAGCCTTAAAATTCCACCGCGGTATTCAGCGGTTATTTTGTCTTCTTCAATATCTTCAATTTTATAGCTGCGGGAGATCTTGCCATATTGTCTTTCCTGCCTGACGTAATTGGCTTTTTCCTCATTTTGATCCTGCAAATTGATAGCTGATACAGTCAAGTATCCATCCTGGCATTCAACGTGGATATCTTCTTTTGCAAAACCGGGTATTTCTATCTCCATAGTATATTCTCGCTCGTTTTCCTTTATATCGCTGCGCATACTTGAATTAAACCCGGCCATAAAGCTATTGTTAAATAAATTTTCTAAAAGATTGCTGGGAAAAAGTCCCCGTGAAAGCTCTGCGGGCATTGAACGATGGTAGGGAGTCAAATCTCTTTTCATGCATATCTCTCCTTGTATTCTAAGATACTTAAATGCTGTGCAAATAACAGGTATTTTATGCATTGAAGAGTAGATAAGAGTTTTCATCTATGGTTGCAGATAATTCCGGCCTAATCGGTATAGCCATTAACGAACCGCCTAAATCACATTTGATAATACTCCAGATTACCAATTAAATCTTGATCAAGTGAAATGTTGCGGCTGTTCAGTTTTGAATACCGGGCCTTAATAACTTTATATTGTTTTTCCTGTAAGCTATTGAACTGGACAATCCTTTGGTTAAACAAAGGATGTTTTTCTAAAC
>JAQVWS010000113.1 GCA_028709585.1 Syntrophomonas sp.
CTTTGAAGATTATGGGTGTTAAGTATGCTTTAACAATAGGTATGTTAACCGGTCTGCTGGATATTTTACCGATAGTAGGAACGGGAGTAATTATGATTCCTTGGATGATATGGGAATTTTTATCCCAGGATACGGGTATGGGGATCGGCCTGCTGGTTCTCTATGGTTCGATATCTGTAATCAGACAGTTTTTGGAGCCGCAAATTGTGGGGGATAATATAGGACTGCATCCCTTGGCTACACTGATTTCGTTATATGTGGGTCTGCAGCTGGGCGGAGTAGCCGGAATGATTATGGGTCCGGTATTGGTAGTGATTTTCATTGCCGTTTACCGAATTGGTTTGCTGGATAGATTTGACTGGAGGAAAAAAAGTGAGTGATAGACCTGCTAATTTAATAATACTGGGTTCCACCGGATCAATTGGAGAACAAGCTCTACAGGTAGTTGACCTGCATCCCGACAAATTTAATGTAGTCGGATTGGCAGCCCGGGATAAAGTAGATATATTAGCCCGCCAGGCGGAAAAGTACCAGCCGCGTGCTGTGGCTTTGGGTGATGCGAGATATTATGGACAACTAAAAAATAAGCTGACGGATCAAGTGCGATTAATGGCAGGTATGGAAGGCATGTGTGAACTGGCTTCTCTTGAGGATGTGGACATGGTTTTGGTTGCAGTAAGCGGTGCGGTTGGTATTCGTCCCACTATGGCAGCTATTGCCAAGTCCAGACGAATTGCTCTGGCCAATAAGGAGACTCTGGTAACTGCCGGGGATATCGTAATGAATCTGGCCTCCCGGATGGGGGCTATGATCATTCCCGTTGACAGCGAACATTCCGCAATATTCCAGTGTCTGGCCGGGGAAAGCAAATTCCTGCGCAATATATGGCTGACTGCTTCCGGAGGGCCATTTCGGGATTACGACAAAGAAGAATTGAAGCATGTTACCGTGGATATGGCCCTCAAACACCCTAACTGGAAAATGGGCCCTAAAATAACCATTGATTCAGCAACCCTGATGAACAAGGGTCTGGAGGTAATTGAGGCTCACCATTTGTTTGCCGTTGACTATGACCATATTCAGGTTCTGATCCAAAAGGAAAGCGTTATTCATTCCATGGTGGAGCTAGTTGATGGCTCTTTTCTGGGGCATCTGGGGGTAGCGGATATGAGAATACCTATTCAATATGCGCTGACCTATCCGGAAAGACAGAATTCGCCTGCATCGCATCTGGATTTTAGCCAGGTGGGATGTATTCATTTCCAAAAGCCGGATATGGAAAAGTTTCCGCTGTTGAGAATTGCGTATGATGCGGGACGAGAGGGCGGAACAATGCCAGCAGTCATGAATGCTGCCAATGAAGCAGCGGTTGGCCATTTCTTGCAACGCAAAATATCCTTTGCCAACATTGCTGAGTTAGTAATTAAAGTTATGGAGAAACATGATTTTAATCATAGCCCAGATCTGGAAGAGATTATGGCAGCTGATCAATGGGCTCGTGAATATTGCCATCATTTGGTCGGGAAAGGAGAGATATAATGACAATAGTTATTGCATTAATAATAATTGCCATATTGATACTGGTTCATGAACTCGGTCACTTTATAGTGGCTCGGAGGATTGGTATCCCAGTATATGAGTTTAGTTTGGGTTTTGGCAGTAAATTATTTTCAACTAAAAAAGACGGGGTTGAATATTCACTGCGATTAATTCCGCTGGGCGGCTTTGTACGTATGGCCGGTGAGGAACCTGGAGATATGGAAAATCCCGAAGGCTTTAATCATCGCCAGCCCTGGGAAAAGATGGCAGTATCTTTTTCCGGTCCTTTTATGAATTTTGTTTTGGCAATATTTATCTTTATTTATTCCTTTGCTGTCATAGGAATAGCCCAGCCGCTGGATGATGCGGTGGTTGGTGAGGTTTTAACCGGCAAACCTGCCTACACTGCTGGATTACAGACTAATGATCGCATACTGGAGATAAATGGGCAAAAGGTTAATAGCTGGGATGAATTTGTCGGCACCATTAAAAACAGCGAGGTAGCTGCTCCATTGGAGGTTAAAATTGACAGGGGCGGCACCATTAGCAGTATTACCTTAAGATCAGTTTTAGACGAAGCCAGCGGTAAGCCTATCATAGGAATTTATCCGCAGATAGAGTTTGTCAAGCAAGGCATACTGAACGCAATTAAACTAGGATTTGTTCAGACTTACCAAATGACTGGGCTGCTCCTGGGTGGCTTAGGAATGCTATTTACCGGAGCAGCGTCTACGTCCGATCTGGCCGGTCCAGTAGGTATAACCAACATGGTTGGTGAGGCAGCCCGGGGAGGAGCAATATACCTATTGAGCTTCACTGCTTTTTTAAGCATTAATCTGGGCGTCTTAAACCTGCTGCCAATTCCTGCTCTGGATGGCAGCCGTATAGTTTTTGCCATGATTGAGGCGGTGCGCAGAAAACCGCTGGATCCAGAAAAGGAAGGGCTGATACACTGGGTAGGTTTTATTTTTCTAATGGGAATTATAGTCTTAGTTACTTATAATGATATAGTAAGATTGATAAAAGGATGATCATATGCGCAGAAAGTCAAGAGAAATAAAGATAGGCAAGCTGGCCGTGGGGGGGGACAACCCAATAGCGGTCCAGTCGATGACCAGTACAGATACCCGAGACATAACCGCTACCATTGAACAAATCAAGAGACTGGAGCAGGCCGGCTGTGAATTGATAAGGGTAGCTGTTATTAATGAAGAAGCAGCAGCAGCGATTAAGGCCATAAAACAGGCCATAGCTATTCCTCTGGTGGCGGATATTCATTTTGACTACAAGCTGGCTTTAAAAAGCCTGGCTGCAGGTGCAGACGGTTTGCGCATCAATCCAGGGAATATTGGCGATCGAAATAAGATAAAAGCGGTGGTAAATGCCTGTAAAGACCAGCAGATACCCATTCGTATTGGGGTTAATTCAGGCTCTTTAGATAAAAGCATGTTGGAGAAATATAAGAGTATATGCCCGGAAGCCATGGTAGAAAGCGCTCTGCAAAATATAAAAATATTGGAAGATTTAGATTTTCGTGAAATAAAGATTTCTCTAAAATCATCCTCGGTATTATTGAGCGTGGAGGCCTATCGCATAATAGCGGAAAAAGTGGATTATCCTCTGCATATCGGTATAACTGAAGCAGGTACCAAGGATCGGGCCTTAATAAAATCGGCTATGGGATTGGGAATTCTTCTTCATGAAGGCATAGGTGATACCGTACGGGTTTCTTTGACCGCTGACCCGGCCGAAGAGGTATGGGCCGCTTATGAAATATTAAGAGATTTAGGTCTGCGAAAGCGGGGAATGGAGCTTATATCCTGCCCTACCTGCGGACGTTGTGAAATTGATCTAATCAGGCTGGCAGAAGATATTGATCAACTCATACGCACCAAGCCGGAACCTCTAAAAGTAGCCGTAATGGGTTGTGTAGTCAATGGGCCAGGTGAAGCACGTGAAGCCGATGTAGGGGTAGCGGGAGGCAGAGGGTTTGGTTTTATGTTTCGCAAAGGAGAGATAATAAAAAAGGTTCCTGAAGGGGAGATAATCAAGGAGCTTTTACAGGAAATAGAAAACATTACATAAGGCTTTGGTGTTGTAATGGGGTATCAATACATAGGAGGTAGAATGGTGAAAGCGTCACAGTTGTTTTATCCCACATTAAGAGAAGTGCCAAGTGAGGCCGAAATTGCCAGCCATCAATTACTGTTAAGAGCTGGTTTTATTAGAAAGGCAACGGCGGGGGTATATAGCTACCTTCCCCTGGCTAAGCGAGTGCTGAGAAAGATTGAAAATATCGTTCGGGAAGAGATGGATCGAGCCGGGGGTCAAGAGGTTATGATGCCTATTATTCAGCCCCAGGAATTATGGGAAAAGTCCGGGCGATGGTCACTATATGGTGATGAGATGTTTCGGGTATACGACCGTCATGAGCGGGGGTTTGCATTAGGTCCTACCCACGAAGAGATTATAACCACTCTGGTCGATGCAGATGTTCATTCTTATCGTAACTTGCCTTTACTCTTATATCAGATTCAGAATAAATACCGGGATGAAATAAGACCTCGCTTTGGCTTAATGCGCGGCCGTGAGTTTATCATGAAAGACCTGTATTCATTTGATGTGGATTATGACAGCCTGGATATTTCTTATAAGAAAATGCATGCCGCTTATCAGGCCATATATAACAGGATGAATCTGAAATATAGGGTGGTTGAGGCTGACAGCGGGGCAATCGGTGGTAATGAAAGCCATGAATTTATGGTCCTGGCTGATAGTGGAGAATGCTTGGTTTTATACTGCGAAACCTGTGAATATGCAGCCAACGTAGAAAAGGCTCAGTGTAATGCGGTGCCCAATCCATCACCTGTATCAGTGCAGCAGGAAATCGAAAAAATATCTACTCCCGGACTGAGAACAATACAGGATCTGGTTGCCAATCTGGGAATTCCCGAGCATGAACAGGTTAAGACCCTGCTATATAGCGCAGATGGTGATATTATAGCGGCTGTTTTAAGGGGTGACCGGGATTTAAATGAGATAAAACTCAAGAATTATTTAGGCGCTGAGCAGTTATTTATGGCTGATGAAGATTCAGTCCGGGAAAGGTGCGGAGCCGGTTTTGGTTCTTTAGGGCCAGTAGGTTTAAGACTTAAAATATATGCAGATTTAGAAGTTGCTCAAATGCAAAATTTCAGCTGCGGAGCCAATGAAGATGACTACCATTTTTGCAATGTAAATATGGGACGCGATTTTACTGCGGAAGCGATTATTGACCTCAGAAATGCCGAGGCTGGTGATCCTTGCCCCATTTGCAGCAGTGGCCTGCAAACTATTCGCGGCATTGAGGTTGGTCATATCTTTAAACTGGGGACCAAATACTCTGATGCAATGGGAGCTAGCTTCATCAATGCCAACGGTGAAGAGAAGCCAATGATTATGGGGTGCTACGGAATTGGGGTTTCTCGTACCATGGCGGCTGCTGTTGAGCAGAACAATGATTCCAACGGGATTATTTGGCCTATGCCGATAGCGCCTTATCATGTAATAATAATCCCGGTAAATGCCAATAAAAAAGAACAGATGGAGGCGGCTGCTGACATATACAAGCAGTTGCTGGCCGAGGGTATCGAAGTCATATTGGATGATCGGGATGAACGAGCCGGGGTTAAGTTTAAGGATGCTGATTTGATAGGTATCCCGATAAAAATAACCATTGGCCCCAAATCTTTGCAGGAAAACCTGGTTGAAGTGAAGAAAAGATGGGAAAGTGAAACTAAACTTGTGCCTATGGTGAAAGTGGTCAATACCGTTAAGGAGATCATTGCAGCCAATATGAAAAAGTAATTTTAAGAGGCGATTTAATATGTCAAGTTATGAAATAGTTTTTAAGCTTACCCTGGCCTGCATACTTGGCGGGATTATTGGTTTGGAACGGGAGAGTCTGAGCCGCCCCGCTGGATTTAGAACCTATACCCTGGTATGTGTAGGTTCTGCTTTAGCGATGATAGTATCCTTAGACATGTATTACCAATTTTATCATACCGTTAATGCTGACCCAGGCCGAATTGCTGCTCAGGTTATAAGCGGAATTGGTTTTCTGGGAGCCGGTACTATTATGAAAGAGGGTCCGACAGTAAGCGGTTTGACTACTGCTGCCGGGCTATGGGGGGTAGCCTGTGTTGGACTGGCAGTTGGGGCAGGAATGTACTTGCCGGCCATTGTAACTGCCCTTCTTATTCTTTTTGTTTTAGTATATTTTGCTAAATTTGAACAGCAGTTTAGAGGCATGCGTGTATATAAAGGACTGTTGTTGATTACTAAGGACCAGCCCGGTCAGGTGGGAATAATAGGTTCAATCCTTGGTGAAATGGGAGTTTTAATCAAAAATATAAATCTAACTCGTGAAGAAAGCGGAAACCTGCTGGAAATAGAGTTATTGTTGGATGTGCCTCCTGAGCTGTCCATTGATCAGGTTATAAAAGAATTAGCAGGAATAAAAGGTTTACAGAACATAGACCGGCTGAACTAGGAGGTTTCTCAATGACTCTGCAATTCGACGTTTTCTTTAAAGAAAAGATTGAGGCGCGCCTGCTTGAGATATGGGAAGGCACCATTATAAATAAAGTTGAGGTATTTAAAGCCAGAAAAATATGGAGGCTGCATCTTTTGGCACCGCAGCCCATTTCGGTAATAGATATAAAAAAAACAGCTGAACAATTGTGCAGTGGTCATGAATACCTGGAGGATATTGAGTTTAATATTGAACTAAAGGATATGGGTGCGAGTATGCGCCATATAATTGAGGTCAGGCGGGATGATTTATCATCCTGCTTAGTTTTAGCAGGCAAATTTCTGCCGGATATGCCATTAATCAAGTGGGAGTTTGACAAATCCAGGATAGATATTATAAGCAGTGATGATGCGTTATATAAAGACATAATAGCCAGTGAAATCTGTTCTCATCTTGCCGAATGGATGTGGCAGCAATATGCTGTGCAGGTGCTGGTGAGGGTAATCTATCAAGGGAAAAAACAATACCGAGATAAGACGGACAACAACCTCATTGCCGATCGTCAGCTTGAAATCATAGAACTTGGTCATGATATAGCTGGATCAGGAAAGCGAGCTGTTAATTTTCGAGAAGGCAAAAAAATGGAGCAGACAATTAAGGCTAAACCATTACCGGTTGCAGATCTGGAAGAAGGTATGAAGACAGCCGTTACTGAAGGAGAAATATGGCATAAAGAGATTCATAATCTAAAAGATGGCCGCTTGTCAGTTTGTTATTATTTAACAGATTATAACGATTCTATCTTGATAAGGGCGTTTGTGGACAAAGAAGATGATGACCGTATAAAGGTAGGCGATAGGATAAGGGTTAAGGGAAGCGTTCGTTTTGATAATCGTTTGAAGGAAATAGCTCTATTTTTGGAGCAATACATGCAGCAGGACAGTAATTGCCGCCGGGATGATAACGAAAACAAGCGAATTGAGTTGCATGCCCACACCAAGATGAGTGCCATGGATGGAGTGGCTGAAGTGAAAGAGTTAATCCATAAGGCAATTATGTGGGGACATCCAGCTATTGCCATAACAGACCATGGTTGTATTCAGTCATTTCCCCAAGCCCATGCTGCAGCCCAGGAATATAATAAAAGCGGCAACCGTATCAAGATTATTTACGGTGTCGAAGGATACCTGGTTGAGGAGAATAAAAAAGAAAAACCTCACCACATAATACTCCTGGCCCGGAATCTGACAGGGCTTAAAAACCTATATAAACTCATAAGCATCAGTTATCTGGATCATTTTTACCGCCAGCCCCGGATGCCTCGCCAGGAACTGCAGCAATACCGGGAGGGACTGCTATTAGGCACAGCATGTGAAGCAGGTGAACTATTTCGGGGTATTCTGGCAGGGGCCAGCGATGCGGAGTT
>JAQVWS010000114.1 GCA_028709585.1 Syntrophomonas sp.
CTGGCTCAAATCCGGTATACTTCAATTTCTTCCTCGATTTTCATAACATTTAACTCTGCCTGCAGCCTGGTTATTACTGCAGGTTCCATGAATACCGTTGAGCCGGTCGAAGAAATATCCAGTACTTGTCCGGGGAAATTCTTCATATGCTGGCGTTTCACTGGCACTGCATATCGCCCGCTCCTGCTGCTTACTACATCATCCTGTAATATACTTTTATAGGCTGGAGAGCGAAGGATCTCGTTTAGTTTCTGTTTGATCCGGTCCTCCAGAATCAGAATCCTTTTACGGATTCCAGCCAGTTCTCTTGTAGCCCGGTCATCTACTTGACCATTTACTATACAGCGTTCAATTTCCTCTTCCAAATCACGCAGATCATACATTGAGGAAGCATAAGCGGCAATTGCAGGGCCAATTGTCTGCATTTTTTCCATGTATTTTCTGATCCGTCTCACCCCCTCCAATAAGTAACGGCAGGAATTCAGCTCGTGAGGAGTGAGAATCATTTCTTTATCAGCTTTGATAAGGCTTGTTTCTATTCCTTCCAGGGAAATCAACGGAACACTGGTATTAACCGCCAACATGGCAGCGGCTTCAGTAGTTTCGGTCTGCCAGTTTATTATTATGTCAATATCATTACCGGGCTGAAGCATAGCAATCTTCTGCCTGGCTTTTTCAGTCATTGCATATTTATTTATTTCTTCAATTACTTTATCGTACTCAAGAATGTTCATTGTATATCTATTCATTCAGTTTCACTCCTAATTAAAATAAATAGGGGCTGTGAAAGAACACAACGGTTTTTTCACAGCCCTGTAAGCAAGCTATAAAGCTACCGTGCAACAGCACGGCACTCATCGAAACAATTTTATTAATATGCCGCCGGTGTTCATATTCCTTAATCCGCACAATAACTAAGCACCTTAAATCAAGGCACATCTAATCACAGATCAAGATCCATATCAATTTATGTTAAATATAAACTACCCCGGACATACATTCATCCCTTACCTAAATAATCATTCTATATGTTTAAAAGATAACTCGCCATTATGAAAATGTCAATGCAAAGAGAAGGACCGGTATATATTGACAGCGCCATAATTATATATTTTTTGGCGCCGGATAAAGTTATGTTATTATTACTAAGAGAATCAGGCCAACAGTATGATGTTTATAAAGGAGGATACTTTCATTGTTGAATATAGGCTGTCATTTATCTACCTCCAAAGGCTACCACCATATGGGGCAAGAGGCACTAAGCATAGATGCTAATACCTTTCAGTTTTTTACCCGTAATCCCCGCGGCAGCAAAGCAAAGAAAATAGACCCTGAGGATGTGGCTGCTTTAATTTCGTTGATGGCCGAACATCAATTTGCGCAGCTTTTAGCTCACGCTCCCTATACCCTTAATCCCTGTTCAGCTGATCCAAAGGTCAGAGAATTTGCCGACTTGATAATGAAGGATGATATGACCATCATGGAATATCTGCCCAATAATTATTATACTTTTCATCCGGGCAGTCATGTGGGACAAGGTGTATCTGTGGGGATTGACTTTATCGTAGAACTGCTTAATAAGATATTGCAGCCCGACCAGACAACCTTAGTCCTATTAGAGACCATGTCCGGCAAAGGCAGCGAGGTGGGCAGCAACTTTGAAGAAATTAATACGATTTTAAGTCGTGTTGATCTGTCAGATAAGATGGGTGTTTGCCTGGATACCTGCCATATCTATTCGGCTGGCTATGATATCATAAATGATCTGGACCGAGTGTTGGAGCAATTTGATAGAATAATCGGCCTTAATAACCTGAAGGCAATTCACCTAAATGACAGCCTGACACCCTATTCAAGCCATAAAGATCGTCACGCTCGTATTGGTGAAGGAACGCTGGGATTGGAAACGATAGTGGGAATAATTAATCATCCCCAGCTTCGTGATTTGCCGTTCTATTTGGAAACACCTAATGAAATAGCTGGTTATGCCGAAGAGATAAAATTGCTGCGATCCGCCTATAAAGAATAAAACCCCTGTATTCAAAGATTAGCCTTCAAACTAGATTATGAAGAGGCGGCCTGCCATTAACTAATCGGTTTGCCAGCCTCAATTAAGATTTTGTTGCCCAGTAACAAATATCCTTCCGCTAGTATTAGCAGCCCTGTGCCAATAAGCAGCCATTCTATTTGTATAATGTCAGCCATAGGCCCAAACAGCAACATTCCTATCGGCATCATGGTACTGGATATCATCACCAATACTCCAAATATCCTGCCCAGATAATCAGTATCCACTCTCTCTTGTAATAATACCGTAAAAGGTGTATTAAAAAGCGGAATAAATATGCCCGCCAAACCCATTATGACAAGATAGGCTGAAAATTCACCAATGATTCCCAGAGCTATTGTGGAAGTTCCCAGAGCAATTACTGACAGGGTCATGGAATGAATCTTGTTTTTAAACCCTCCCCAGTAGGCCATAATGCCGCCGCCAAGTATCATGCCAATCGAAAAGGCAACCTCAATGGCGGTTAGACGCCAAACATCATCACCAAAACTACGAGCTACCTGCAGCGGAGTGAGGAATGAAACCGGGGCAGATAAAATAAAAAATAGGGCCGTAAACATAAATAGCTTTTTAATATATTTATGCTGATTAATATATGCCAGGCCGGCACGCATATCACTGAAATAGCTTATGTTTTGTTTTTCCATGGCTTTGCCATGTGCAGGTATATTTAAAACACATAAAATAAAAACCCCAATTACAGCTGTTATGACATCGATAAAAAATATTATTTCCAAGCTGGCAAATGTCAGGAGTGCACCGCTCAGCATCGGAGAAATCAGCATAACCAATGATTGTATACTGGTGTTAGCCGCATTAACCTGAGTCAGCTTGTCTTGAGGTACTACTTGGGGTATGAAGGCGTTTACCGCCGGCATTTGAACAGCTGCTCCCAGTGCTCTGACCGCCGATATAAAAAAGAGCAGCCATAACATTTTATAGCCATTGAGAAATATAATTGCCAGAACAAGAGTTGATAGGGCTATCGTGGAATCAGCCATTATAATTAGATATTTTCTATTATAGCGGTCGGCCCAAACCCCCGCAAAAGGGGAGAGAAAAAAAGTAGGCAGGAAACCGCAAATAATGGCTATGGTCATCATGACACCTGACTGGGTTTTAAGAGTTATATGCCACATAATGGCATATTGAACCAATGAAGAACCAAAAAGTGATATCGTTTGGCTTAACAAAAAAAGGATAATATTTTTTTTCCAATTTCTATACATTTGTTACCTTCAGTCTTACCGCTTTTATTATATCTCCCTTAGTAGGTTAACCATCTCCAAGGCAGTTATAGCTGCATCAGAGCCTTTATTACCTGACTTGGTGCCCGCTCTTTCTATAGCCTGCTCGATGGTATCGGTGGTTATTACTCCAAATATGACAGGTATGCCGGAATTGAGACCTACCTGGGCGATTCCTTTGGTAACCTCACCAGAAATATAATCAAAATGAGGAGTTGCCCCCCTGATTACGGCTCCCAAACAAATAACCGCATCATACTGTTTCTGGGACATTTTTTGGGCAACCAGCGGTATTTCAAAAGCACCCGGCACCCAGGCTATATCAATATTATCAGGGTTTACCCCATGCCGGGTTAAGGTATCCATACATCCTGACAGTAATTTATTGGTAATAAACTCATTAAATCTGGTAACCACAATTCCAAAACGCTGCTTTTCACCGATAAGTTTTCCTTCAAATATCTTTGCCATATAAATTATACCTCCTAATGCGCCAGGCGCTTATTATTAATATCATTGTGCATTTGTCTATTACAGACTGGCCAATAGATGGCCCATTTTATCTTTCTTGGTTTGTAAATAACGACGGTTCTCGTCTTTGGAAGGCATTTCAATAGACACCCTTTCTACTACCTCTAGTCCATAACCCTCCAACCCCTTAATTTTCTTGGGATTATTGGTCATCATCCGCATTTTTCTAACCCCCAGATCAACTAGTATCTGGGCCCCAATGCCATAGTCCCTTAAATCAGCCGGGAATCCCAGATCGAGATTGGCTTGGACCGTATCTCTGCCACGGTCTTGCAATTTATAGGCTCTTATTTTATTAGCCAGCCCGATACCACGGCCTTCTTGCCGCATATATAAGAATACTCCCTTGCCAGCCTCTTCAATCATGGCCAGGGCAGTTTGTAACTGTTCCCCGCAGTCACAGCGCATGGAACCGAAAACATCTCCCGTCAAACATTCAGAATGCACCCTTACCAATATAGGTTCGTCTTCTGCCCATTCGCCTTTGACTAAAGCCAGGTGATCTTTGCCATCTAATACAGACTCATATGCAACTGCAGTAAATTCTCCAAAATCGGTGGGCAGTTTGGTATCTTCAACCCGTCGCACCAGTTTTTCCTTGCGGCGGCGGTATTGAATCAGATCGGCAATAGTAATTATCTTTATATCATGTTCCTGGGCAAACTCAAATAATTCGGGGACTCTGGCCATGGTTCCGTCTTTGCTCATAATCTCGCAAATCACGGTTGCAGGGTACAGACCCGATATATTAGCTAGATCAATTGAACCTTCAGTATGGCCGGTTCTTCTTAGGACTCCCCCTTCTCTGTAACGGAGGGGAAAGATGTGACCTGGTTTTCTGAAATCAGCCGGTTTGCTGTCAGTTGATACTAAAGCCTTTATAGTAGCAGCTCTTTCATGGGCAGAAATACCGGTGCTAGTGGTTACATGATCTACCGAAACCGTAAAAGCAGTTTGATGATTATCGGTATTTTCAATAACCATGGCTTGAATCTCCAACTCATCCAGACGCTGCCCGATCATAGGCATACAAATCAAACCTTTGGCATATGTGGCCATAAAATTCACAATATCCGGGTTGCATTTTTCGGCCGCAACTATTATATCTCCTTCATTCTCACGATCTTCATCATCAACCATTATTAGCATCTTGCCATCTTTAAAATCCTGGATGGCTTCTTCTATAGTATTAAACATATTGCTGCCTCCTTTTATATAAATCCATTTTCCGCCAGGAATTCACATGTCATGCCGGATTGTTGTAAACCTGTATTTTTTTTCAGCAGTTTTTCAACGTATCTGCCAATTATATCTGATTCCAGATTAACAGTATCACCTGGTTTTTTTAATCCCAGAGTGGTTACTTTAGCTGTATGGGGAATGATAGACACTGTAAAACTATCCGTCAGAACATTAACCACCGTTAAACTAATTCCATCAATAGCCACCGAACCTTTGGCTACCAGGTAATGCAACATCTCAGCGGGAGCGCTTATGCGCAGAACCATGGCAATATCAACCTGCTGGTGTTCCATAATGGTTCCTACTGCATCAACATGCCCCTGGACCAGGTGTCCTCCCATCCGGTCTCCTAATCTGGCGGCTCTTTCTAAGTTTACCCGCTGACCGCTGCTTAAATGCTTAAGATTTGTCTTTTCCATAGTCTCGGCCATCATATCGGCGCTAAAACTATCCCGCTCAAATGTGGTTACAGTTAAGCAGACTCCGTTAATGGCAATACTGTCTCCAATTTTTACGTCTTCCAATATTTTTTCAGCTAAAATGGCAATTTGACAGGAATTACTGCCTCGATTAATCCTTTTGACCGTTCCCAGCTCTTCAACTATCCCTGTAAACATATCTAACACCACTCCTTGAAGTATCCTGTAAGCAAGAAATCATTTGCAAAGCTATGAATCTGAATTGATTTCAATTCCCTGGCATCTTGCATATATTCTATCCCTTTTCCGCCAATTGGCGATAGAGATTGACGACCTCCAATAATCTTGGGGGAAATAAACCAGTAAGCCTTATCTATAAGTTCATTTTCCAGCAAATAAGCATTGATTTCTCCTCCGCCTTCAACCAGAAGGCTGCATATACCCAGTTTGCCCAATATTGGCAGGACCTTTTCCAAGGGCACCAGGTTGGTTTCCATATCCAGATCTATTATCTCTGCGCCCTGGGATTGTAATTCGCTTTTTCGCTTAGCATCTGAGGTTCTGGAACAGAAGACCAAAGTTCTTTGTTCATGACATGTCCTGGCAATGTTGCTGGTTAAAGGCAGATCTAAATGGCTGTCAATTATTACTCGTACTGGATTCTTGCGATCAGCTGTCTCCAAACGGGTATTTAAACGCGGGTCATCTTTTAATACTGTCCCTATTCCCACCATTATGGCATCATAGATATCTCTTAATTGATGTACATAATGACGGGAATCTTCGCCGGTAATCCATTTTGAATCCCCGCTGGCAGCAGCTATTTTCCCATCCAGGGTCATAGCTGTTTTTAATGCTACGAAAGGATTTCCGGTCTTGATATATTTAAAAAATACTTCATTAAGCCGGTAGGCTTCCTGTTTCATCAACCCAAGCTCAACTTCAATACCTGCTTCTTTAAGCCGGGCTATTCCCTGGCCGGCAACACAAGGATTAGGATCAGCAACTGCAATGACAACCCTTTTTATACCTGCATTTATAACTGCGTCTACGCAGGGAGGGGTCCTGCCAAAATGGCTGCAGGGCTCCAGGGTTACATAAAGTGTAGCTCCCCAAGATTGCTGGCCAGCTTCATTCAGAGCATGGATTTCGGCGTGAGGAGTGCCTGCTTTATGGTGATATCCCTCACCTAGCAAACGGTCATTATGGGCGATTACCGCACCGACCATAGGGTTGGGGCTGGTCCTTCCCCTACCCTGAGATGCCAGTTGCAAGGCTCTTTGCATATATAATTGATCTATTGCTTGGCTGATATTAATCACTCTCGCTACTATAATGTAATGTTATCTAAAAATACAAAACCCCGACTGTTTGGCCGGGGTATAAGCAAAATCGAGCATAAGAGCATTTACATTCAATTAGAACATACACTCATAGCCCTTCTTCTCCTATCCAGACTATTACTGTCGGCCTCGGAATTTCACCGAATCCTGCCAAAGGCTCGCGGGCTTTACCGCCGATAGGGAATTACACCCATCCCCGAAGAAAGGAACTTGTTATTAAATTTAGTTTATATTAGCATCAACTTATTTAACGGTCAAGAGATCGAACCTAGTTACCGTCTTTATTGAGGGTCTCATCTATAATCTCTTTGATCTCTTTTACCATTATTCCACCGGCAAACTTGGGCTGCCCATTTATAAGTGTAACCGGATAGGGATAACCCATCTGCAAGACCTGTTTCATAATTGGATAGCTGTCAAGGCCAACCTGGTCAACATCCACATATTTAACGTTTACCTTATCTCCGTATATTTTTGTGAGTTCTTCTTTCATCTGATTAGTCGATTCCGCAAAATCTACAGTTGTACCACAACTAGCTGCTGACGAGCAGTCACTGGAGCAGCTTCACCCACCGGTTAAAACTTGGGTTCCCTTGAGAACTT
>JAQVWS010000115.1 GCA_028709585.1 Syntrophomonas sp.
TCCAAATCTTTGTATAAGACTGTTGCGAGCTGTTTCACGGTCTTTAGAGCTTCTGATCAGCTTTACTATTTCATCAATATTATCCAGGGCAATAAGCAATCCTTCTAAGATATGCTTGCGTTTATTGGCCACGTTTAGATCATATATGGTTCTTCTGGTTACTACTTCCTGACGGTGTTCAACGTAATAGCTCAACATCTCTTTCAGGTTTAATAATTTGGGCTGGCCGTTAACGATACTCATCATATTTATCCCAAAAGAATCTTCCATGGGGGTATGTTTATAGAGTTTGTTGATTACAACATTTATGTTAACATCCCGGCGAACCTCAATAACAACCCTGATCCCCTTGCGGTCTGATTCATCTCGAAGATCAACGATGCCTTCTATTTTCTTATCCCGAACTAATTCGGCTATTTTTTCCACCATACGGGCTTTGTTTACCTGATATGGAATCTCGGTAATTATAATCGCATTTTTACCATTCTTTCTTTCTTCTATTTCATACCGCGATCTTATCTTGACACTCCCGCGCCCGGTAGTATAAGCCTTTTTTATGCCGTTATACCCCATTATGCCGCCGGTGGGAAAATCCGGCCCCGGTATATGGTTCATTAATTCGTCAATGGTAATATCCGGTTGATCAATGAATGCCTTAATACCCTCTACCACTTCGGAAAGGTTATGGGGCGGTATATTGGTTGCCATGCCTACCGCTATACCCGCCGAGCCGTTTATTAATAAATTCGGTATACGAGCCGGCAATACCCTGGGCTCTTCCCGGTTATCATCATAATTGGACATCCAGTCAACCGTATCTTTTTCAATATCTTTCAGCATTTCCGCGGCAATCTTAGACATCCTTGATTCCGTGTACCTCATCGCTGCGGCTGAATCACCGTCTATGGAGCCAAAATTACCATGTCCATCAATCAAAGGATAGCGAATCGCAAAATTCTGAGCCATTTTAACCATAGTCTGATAGATAGCAGCATCACCATGGGGATGGTATTTACCCATAACCTCACCCACTATATTGGCTGACTTTTTATGGGGCTTATCATGGGTCATGCCCTGGTCGTGCAAGGCATATAGTATCCGACGATGCACCGGTTTTAATCCATCCCGGATGTCTGGCAAAGCCCGGGAGACTATGACGCTCATGGAATACTCCAAAAACGATTTTTTCACTTCTTTTTCAATATCTATCGGTTTTATTCTTTCAAATAGATTGTCTTGTTCCATGTTCGTTCACCTCCCTAAATATCAAGATTAGTTGCATATACGGCATTGTTATTAATAAATTCCCGCCGGGGCTCAACATTATCCCCCATTAGATCTGAAAACGCTTTTTCTGCTTCTATGGCATCGTTAATGTTAACCTGAAGCATAGTGCGGGTTTCTGCATTCATGGTAGTTGTCCATAGTTGTTCCGGGTCCATTTCTCCCAATCCTTTATATCTTTGTACCGACCATTTCTTGTCATTTTGCTGCAGGAAATTGTTCATTTCTGTATCGTTATAGAAATAATGAATCTCGCTGCCTCTTTTTAAGCCGTATAAAGGCGGCTGGGCTATGTAGATATAGCCTTTTTCAATCAACTTGGGCATGTAACGGTAGAAGAAGGTTAATAACAAAATCCTAATATGTGAGCCATCCACATCCGCATCGGTCATTATAACCAGTTTGTGGTAACGGGCTTTTTTTATGTCAAAATCTTCTCCTATGCCTGTGCCCATGGCAGTGATTAAATTTCTTATTTCTTCACTGGACAGGACTCTATCCAGCCGGGCTTTTTCCACATTAAGAATTTTGCCCCTTAAAGGCAGAATAGCCTGATAGTTCCGGTCTCTGCCCTGTTTGGCAGAACCGCCCGCTGAATCACCTTCGACTATAAAAAGTTCTGAGGTGGACGGATCCCGGTTACTGCAGTCTGCCAATTTACCTGGCAGGGACGTTGATTCTAATATACTCTTGCGCCTGGTTAATTCCCGGGCTTTTCTCGCTGCCTCTCGAGCTCGGCGCGCCGAAATTGATTTCTCTAATATACTCTTGGCAGCCGCGGGATTTTCGTTTAAATAGTCTTCCACTTTATCATAGACCGAGCTTTCAACTATTCCTCTAACCTCAGTATTACCAAGTTTGGTTTTGGTTTGACCTTCAAACTGCGGTTCTTTAACCAGCACGGATATTATTGCGGCCATTCCTTCGCGAATATCCTCTCCGGCCAGGTTAGGTTCAGTTTCTTTTAATATTCCATTTTTTTTGGCATACTCATTTATGACCCGTGTTAAGGCGTTTTTAAACCCGGTTTCATGAGTCCCGCCTTCCTGGGTGCGGATGTTGTTGGCAAAGGAATATATATTCTCACTATAGCCATCATTATATTGCACCGCTATTTCTACAACTACCTCATCTCTTTTAACCTCAAAAAATATCGGCTGCTGGTTTACTATCTCTTTATTTTGATTTATATAGGCCACAAAATCTTGCAGTCCATTGGAGTTAAATTCCTTTCTAAAGGGCACGGGATCTCTTTCATCAGTAAATCCAATAAATAAGCCTTTGTTTAAAAAGGATAATTCCCGCAAACGCTGAATGATGGTATCTCGCTCAAAAACCGTTTCATCAAAAATATCCGGATCAGGAACAAAATTTATACTGGTGCCATTTTCATTAGTTTCCCCTATTATTTTCAGCTCACTGGCGGGTTTTCCTCGCTCATAATCCTGCTGGTATATATGACCATCTCTTTTTATTTTAATGACCATATGGGAAGATAATGCGTTTACTACTGATAAGCCTACTCCATGCAGCCCGCCGGAAATAGTGTAGCCGCTGCCGCCAAATTTTCCGCCTGAATGTAATGTAGTTAGTATAACCTCAATAGCCGGTATACCCATTTGCGGATGAATATCCACCGGTATGCCTCTGCCGTCATCACAAACCGTGACACTATTGTCAGGGTGAATGATGGTTTCAATTTTCGTGCAATACCCACCTACGGATTCATCAATACTGTTATCAACTATTTCATATACCAGGTGGTGCAGACCTTTGGGTCCCGTTGAGCCTATGTACATACTCGGTCTTTTACGAACCGCTTCCAATCCCTCTAGAACTTGAATATCAGAGGCATTGTAACCATTCTCTGAGTTCTTCAAAATTTATACCTCCTTAGGAAAATGTCGGGCTCTTTTATAAAGCGTATGGGATGATATGGGTGAAGTGTAAATCTTCTGATCACAAAGAATCAAAGATTTCTTTTTATCATCTTTACCAATATTAATGATTTTTTTATCTAACTCGGCAATTTCAATGATATCTTGTAAATCTGCCGACAGCGGCGCTTCAATATTGATTATTGCTATCACGTCGGCTGCTGAGATAATCATATCATTACCCAAATGTATATACATTCTATTGCTCCTTTCTACTTAAACGACCTTCTTTTATATCAAAAATACTGGTCCTTTCATCATCAATATCGTCTAAATTCACAGATGTAAGAAAAGTTTGAAATTCCGCTTCCTGCAAATGCTGTAAAAGCAGATCCCGCTTGGTCAGATCTAGTTCAGCCAGGACTTCATCTAAAAGAAATACGGGAAAAGTACCTTTTATTTTTTTATAAGCATACATCTCTGCTAATTTCAGACTAATAACCAAGTTTCTCTGCTGCCCCTGGGAAGCAAAGGTACGAGCCAGATTTCCATCTTGATAGAAATTAATATCATCAAGGTGCGGCCCCACCATGGTTTTTCTGCGCAAAAGTTCGTTTTCCATATTCTTTTGCAGGTTTTTTCTTAACCCCTCTTCTAAAACAGCCACACTAATTTTATCATTCTCAATAGTAAAAGAAAGTGCATATCTTAATTTTATTTTATTTATTCCCCCATTAATTTTTTGAAAAACAGATCGGTTAATGTCATCCAAAATATTAATAAAATTGATGCGCTGTATAACTATGTAAATTGCCCTTTCAATAAACAAATCATTAATAATTTGAAAAGCTTTGCTTTTAGTTTGTTCTTTCTTTAGTAATAAATTCCTTTTTTTTAGGATATCTGTATAATAATTGTGATTATAAACGTATTCCGGCGATACTTGCTTAAGGATGAAATCCAAAAAAGACCTCCTTTGAGAAGGAGATCCTTTGACTAAAAACAGATCATCCGGTGTAAAAAGAACCACCATCAGTTTCTCACTATGTTTTGCCGTACATTTCTTATTATTTATTAAGGCATTTTTATATCCGCTTGCTTTATTATAACTTAGGCTCGCTTCCAGATTTCTTCCTTCTTTTTCATAAAGGCTTTTTATATTATATCCTTCTGCCTCATAATTAACCAGATTGCTATCGGTAGCATTGCGAAAAGAGGATCCGGTTGCTAGTACGAATATTGATTCTAATAGATTCGTTTTCCCCTGTGCATTTTTACCAAACAGGACGTTCAATCCGGGCGATGGAATATAGTCTATTTTTTTTAAATTACGGAAATTCCTGATCTGAAGTTTTTCAATTTTCAAATAAAATAGACCCTCTCCCTTAGTTGTTGGTACGCATGGGGACTAGAATATATAAATAGTTTTCTTTTTCCGGGTTTTTGAGCATTGCAGCGCTCATTGGCCCAGATAATTTGATATTAATGTTATCACATTCTGCATCGAATACCTTAATAGCTTCTAAAAAATAATTAGTATTAAAAGCTATCTTAACGTCTTTTTCGCCTTCAATCTCAATATCTTCTATTATCTCTGATATCTCTCCCATACTGTCCGAATAAGAATTTAATACGGCTTCATTCTCCTGTAAGCATAATTGAACATGCTGAATTTTAAATTTATCATCGGTAGGCATTATTTTTGCTCTTTCCAGACTGGCTGATAATACGCCGGTTTTTATATTAAACTCCGTGCTGAAAGAGGTTGGAATTACGGTTTCATAATTAGGATATTGCCCTTCTATTAAGCGGGATAGCAATGTGAAATTATCGGTACAGAAAATAACATTATTTTCTGAAAGTGAAATATCTATAATCTCTGGACTATCATCCAATAAACGAAGTAATTCATTTACAGTTCGCATAGGAATGACAAATTTAAATGGTTCTATTTCTTTTTGTTCCAGAGTATATGAATAGTAAGCTAATCGATGGGTGTCAGATGCTACTATTTTAATATCCCCTTTTTCCAATATATCAAATAATACTCCCGTAAAAACCTGGCGGAAGTGATTGTTGGCAGCTGCAAAAGCAGTTTTTTTCAGTGCTTCTTTAAGAACTTTCTGCGATATAGAAAACCTATATTCCATTTTATTAATAGGCAATTCAGGGTAATCCTGTTCTCTATAGATGTTTATTTTACCTGAAGATCTACCATATTTAATATTGAGTCGAGAATTTTCCTGGCTCAATTCAAATGAGATAAAAGTATCGGGAAGGAGTTTAATTAAATCAGCAAAGTAGTTGGCGTTTACAAGTACGGTTCCCTCTTCTATTATGTCCAAATTTGTGGTTGAAGCGTTAATACCTATTTCCATATCAGTAGCCGTCATGGTCAAACCCTTGTCAGAGGTTACCTTTATAAGCAGTCCGGATAAAACCGGAATGGTATTTTTGCTGGCTGCAGCTCTATGTACTAGAGTAGTAAGAGATGATATCTCTCTTTTTTCGATATTAAATTTCATAAATGTTCATCCTCCGTTCTTCTTTTTATTATTTAATATATATAGTAGTAATAATAGTAGTAGTGTTAATAGTGTGTAAAACTATTGCTATTAACCAGTATTTATAAGCTAGAAGCTGTCGAAAAAAGTGTGGTTAACTTGTTTTTTATTTGCCTCATTTGGGGACTAATTGGTTACTGAGTTTCTCCAAAGCTGAGGTTAATTCCGGACTTTCCTTTTTTTCTTTTTCTATTTTATCAACGGAATGCATTACTGTAGTGTGGTCTCTTCCTCCAAATTGGTCCCCAATTAGAGGAAAAGATGCATCAGTTAATTTACGACATAAAAACATAGCAACTTGCCGGGGGTAAACCAATTGTTTATTCCTTTTTTTAGAGAGTAATTCAGTTAGACTAATACCATAAAAACTACAGACCTCTTTTTGAATGCATTCTATAGTTATTTTTTTAGGCCGGGGAGGAGGCAGAATATCTTTTAATGCTTCAGAAGCGGTTTCCATAGACAAGGGCCGGTTATTAATGGTGGCAAAGGCCACGAATCTCACCAGTGCTCCTTCCAGTTCCCGGATGTTATTATCTATATAATTTGCTATATAATCCAAAACGTCATAGGGGACATTAAAATCGTCAGCCTGAGCCTTTTTTCTCAGGATTGCGATGCGGGTTTCCAGGTCGGGAATCTGAATATCGGTTATTAGTCCCCATTCAAAACGGGAGCGCAGTCGGTCCTCCAAAGTTGGAATATTGCGGGGAGGGCGGTCACTGGAAATTACCACCTGTTTATTAGCTTCATATAATGAATTGAAGGTATGAAAGAATTCCTCCTGGGTTCTTTCTTTGCCGGCCAGAAACTGGATATCGTCAATTAATAAAACGTCAATATTTCTATATTTATTACGGAAAGAAGCAGTTGAATCATCTTTAATCGCACTTATCAGTTCATTGGTAAACTGTTCAGAAGATACGTATTTTACCGAAAAGGAAGGATGGTTAGCCATTATACGATGAGCTATAGCATGCATTAGATGGGTCTTACCCAGGCCTACACCTCCATATATAAAAAGGGGATTGTAAGCACGAGCAGGAGCTTCACCTACTGCATAACAGGCAGCGTGGGCAAAGCGGTTACTGTTGCCGACTACAAAAGTATTAAAAGTGTATTTCGAATTCAGAGGAGAGATATACCCATCCTTTTCAACAATAGGTTCAGTTATGAGGATTAAAGAAATATTTTGCTTGCTCAAATCCCGAAGTTTTTTTTGCAAAATATCAAAGTATCTGGATTCAATCCATTCCAAAGTAAGAGTATTGGGAACCATAACGTAGAGCATATCATGGCGAAAAGTATTGTAGGTAACCTGTGGAAACCAAATATCAAAACTGGTGGCACCAATTTCATTTCTCATAGATTGCAAAACTTGATCCCATATAGCTACATAGTCAAGATCAACGGACATAAAAAAAGCCTCCTGTTTTTTTGTGGAAAAAGTACATATAAAAAATATTTTATATGTTAATAACTGTGGATATCCGTATAAGTTGCAAATAGGCGAAATTGCAAGCAGTATATGTTTTTAATGTTTTTATATAGTATAATACTAGCAGATTTAAAACATAATTAGAAGTATTATGCATAGCAGTCATTCTTGACATGGATATCGATTTATAAATATAATTATTAAGCATGTTAAGCATTGGAAAAATTAAGGGGAGGCAACTTTCAAATGAAAAGAACATATCAACCCAAGAAAAGACGGA